>JANNBD010000179.1:0-2988 GCA_031385105.1 Chamaesiphon sp. OTE_78_metabat_374 | reverse complement strand
ACGATCGCGCCCCACCCACCAATCCGCTGGGGTTTTTGGGGGGGGTTTTTTCGCCACTAATTGGGGGGGTGGGGGGGCAGACCCCCCAAATCCGGGTTCCGTCCCCACCAGAAAACCCTACACAGTAAAAATTCTAATAGTTTGCCCCTCCGCCACCCGCAGATAAACTCACATCCAAAACCCATGCCAGAATCCAAACCCCGCGATGTCCAAATCGCCGAAATCGCCCCCGACACCACCGTCCTCCGCTCCCGCACCTGGGAACGGCTCAAATTTGAAATCGAATACGCCCGTCAAAAAGGCACCACCGCCAACTCCTACCTGATCGAAGGCGAATCCATCGCCCTAATTGACCCCCCTGGCGAATCCTTCACCGATATCTTCCTCGAAGAACTCGGACAACACGCCTACTACCAACGCCTCAACTACATCATCCTCAGCCACGTTAACCCCAACCGAATCTACCCCCTCAAACGCCTGCTCGAAGCCGCACCCTCCGCGACGATCGTTTGCTCCAGAGCAGGTGTAAATACTTTGCGATCGATCCTCGCAAATCAAACCCTAGACATCCCCTCCCCCCGCGAAGACGAAGCCGCCGATTTAGGGATCGAAATCGAATTTGGCACCAACCAAACCCTGAAAGTCCAAGTAGTGCGGGATGAAGAAATTCTCGACTTGGGTAATGGGCACGTCCTCCAGTTCCGGTTTGTCCCTACCCCCCGCCACCCCGACGCGCTCTGTACATTCGATCGAGCTACCAAGATTCTCTACACCGATAAACTATTTGGCTCCCACGTCTGCGATGATGCCGTCTTTGATGAGCATTGGAAAACCCTCACAGACGATCGCCAGTATTATTTCGATTGTCTCTATGCCGCCCAAGCTCCTCAGGTAGAGGCGATCCTCGCTAAACTCGCTCAACTACCCGCCCGCATTTACGCGCCTACTCACGGCTCGATCGTCCGCCATAGCCGCAGCGTGCTGACCCTCGATTACCAGAGCTGGTGTGAGCAACAGCAGAAGAAAGATCTCAATGTTGTCATGCTCTACACCTCCGCCTATGGCAACACCGCCACCCTCGCGAGAGCGATCGAAAAAGGCGTAACTCAATCGGGTGTTGCTGTCAGATCGATCGATTGTGAATTTAACACCCCCGCAGAAGTCACCCGCGCCGTTCAAGAATGTGATGGCTTTATCATCGGCTCTCCCACCATCGCCGGACATCCCCCCACCCAAATTCAAACCGCCCTGGGAATTATCCTCTCTACTGCCAACCAAACCAAGGTGGCTGGCGTATTCGGTTCCTATGGCTGGAGCGGTGAAGCTGTCGATACGATCGTCAGCAAACTCCAAGATGTCGGCTATCCTCAAGGCTTTGAACCAATTCGCGTCAAATTTGCCCCCACGGAAGAAACCCTCATCCAGTGCGAAGCCGCAGGGGTAGAATTTGCCAAAGTGCTGAATAAAGCTAAGAAAGTCCGCGCTCCTAGACAGATTAGTGTAGATGGACAAACCGATCGAACTGGACAAGCAATCGGGCGGGTAACTGGCTCTCTGTGCGTGATTACGGCAAATAACGGCGGTACCCCAGTCGGCTTGATGTCTTCACGGGTATCCCAAGCCGGATTCACGCCCCCAGCAATTACGATTGCGGTTGCTAAGGATAAAGATTTGGAATGTCTAGCTAATCCTGGTGAGAAGTTTGTGCTGAATATTCTTAAAGAAGGCAACAATCTCCAGCGTCACTTTTTGCAACCAACGACGATTGGGATCGACAGGTTTGCTGGACTCGAAACATCACTAGCTGACAATGGTTGTATTGTGTTGACGGAGGCTCTCTCCTATATGGAATGCACCGTCAAAAATCGGATGGACTGTGGCGATCGGTGGTTGCTCTATGCTGTAGTAGATAATGGCAAAGTACTAGAGGCAAGTAGTGTAACCGCGATCGACAGGCGGAAATCTGGCAATCAGTACTAATAATCCAAGTGAATCGATCGAATGACGGGCAAGTGTTGCGCTAGGATAAGGTGTGCATCACTTTGACTAATTTCCTATGGCAAGAGTGCCAATTCTCACTTACGATCGCGGGACATTGATCCTACATCCACCACCACGGGGTAGAGGCTGGATGGACTATGCCACCTGGGACGATCGAATCGAGAAGTTTCGGATTCCTGGCAGCAACTATCGCGAAGTGATCGAAACACTCCAGCAGGAAAACACCGATTTTGTCGATCATGCCAGGGCATTTGTCACACTTGAACTGGACTCCCAACTCAGCCTTGAACCTTATCCCCATCAAGCAGCAGCCCTACTCGCTTGGAAACAGGCAGGAAGGCAGGGTGTTGTAGTTTTACCTACTGGTGCTGGAAAAACACTCGTTGCCCAGCTTGCGATGGCTTCTACCCCTCGCAGCACATTGATTCTGGTACCGACGATCGATCTGATGCATCAGTGGTATGCCCAGTTGTTGATATCATTTCCAGGTACAGAGATTGGACTTTTGGGTGGTGGTTCACGCGATCGGACACCGATCCTAATTTCGACTTATGATAGTGCAGCGATTCAGATCGAATCATTGGGGCATTTATACGGCTTATTAATTTGTGATGAATGCCATCATTTGCCAACTGATTTCTATCGAGTTGTGGCTGAATACTCGATCGCGCCCTATAGATTGGGACTAAGTGCTACACCTGAACGTAGTGATGGTAAACATCTAGATCTAGAATTATTAATTGGCAAAGAAGTATATCGTCAAACCGCCGCAGATTTGGCAGGTTCAGCGTTGGCTCCCTATCGAGTCGAACAAATCAAAGTTAAATTAAGCGATGAAGAACTCAGTCGCTATCACAAATTAATTGAAGAACGAGATATCTTCCTCCGCAGTCAAAAAATATCCTTTGGCAATATTGATGGTTGGCAAAAGTTTATCAGAGCAAGCTGTCGATCGACAGAAGGCAGACGAGCCATGCTAGCCCATCG
>JANNBD010000148.1:0-2167 GCA_031385105.1 Chamaesiphon sp. OTE_78_metabat_374 | reverse complement strand
AGTACTAGTCAGATGCCAGGTTGCTAATTCAAATAGATAAGCTTCCCCAACTCGATCGCGATAAAATTTACTAGCATCTTCCCAATCAAAATCCCGTCGCCCTAGTTCGGCTAGATCTTCTAGCGCAGTTTTGAACTTTAGCTCCAACTCTTCTGGCTCGATCTCTAAAAATTGCTGTAAGTGTTGCTTTAAATTAAATGCATCCTGCCAGTAACCATTGAGATGAGGCGGAATTGGAAATGTAGAAGACATGTGCTGGAGGTGAAAGGATGAGAAATTTATTCTGCGAAGAATTGGGATCGATACAGTTTGGTTAGTCAGTTAATCAGCGGTTAAAACCGCTGCTAGTGGCGCAAAGTCCGCCTACGCGGACTAAGATGAAATACGCTATTTCGCTAACCGAACCGCATTGAGATTACTATCAGTCCGCGTAGGCGGACTTTGTATCATTAGCAGCGGTTTTAACCGCTGACTATTACGCTCGAACTCGATTGGGTAACGCGAGCTGAGGACGACTATCAACAGTGACATCTTCAGGTACATCTTGCAATAGTACCTCACGAATCAAGCGTGCCGCCATCCGCTGGGTCAAACCGCTAGCAATTTTTTGACCGAAGGATTGGGTTTCGGACTTGAGCAGGATTTGGGGAATCTTGGGCAAAACGATCGTCGGATCGAAGCCCTTGGTCTGCTGTAGAATGCCCCAAATTCGTTGAATGTGTCCCAGCCCCTCTGATAGCTGTTGGGTGTTCTTGACGGGGGATTCTACCTTCATCCCCATGCCTTTTTGGATGGCGTAGGTGACATTTTGGAGGGTATTGTTGCCAAAGTTGTCCAAGCCTTGGACAATTTCATCAGCCAGATAGTCCCGAATGAATGTGCCGCGATCGGATAGGATAAATTCTAAGCTTTGGTCGATTACTTGATTTAGATCGTACTCGTCACTAGTCCGGGCATTTGCCAGGAGATTTTCGAGCCGATTCCAGCGGAAAGAACCGTCTTTGAATAGTAGCTCCTTGAGCGAATTGCGTAAATCTGGGGCTGGATCTGTGAGCAGCCGTTTGGCGACGTAGGGATAGGCTTTTGCCAATACTTTGAAGTCAGGATCGACAGAAATAGCAATCCCTTCCAGGGTAGCTAGCGATCGTAAGATCAGTGCATAGTAAGCTGGTACTTGGAATGGAAACTCATACATCACCCCCGATAATTGATCGGTGACACTCTTGAAATCCATATCAGCAATGTTTGTCCCCGACGCTCCCAGTGAACTGTTGAATACTTGAGAGATAGCTGGAATAATTGGGCGCAAATCTGTGTCTGGAGTCAGGAATTCTAACTTCACGAAATCTCTGCCCAGCCCATCAAAATCTCGGTTGACTAGATGCACGATCGCTTCGACTAGACCGTATCTTTGATATGGTTTAACTTGACTCATCATCCCAAAATCTAGATAAGCAAGCTTACCATCTGGCATTGCGAGTAAATTACCAGGATGGGGATCGGCATGAAAGAAGCCATGCTCTAGTAATTGACGCAATGAACATTGAACGCCGACTTCAACTAGGTAGGTAGCATCAAGTCCCTGTGCGGCTACTGCTTCAAGATTAGTCAGCTTTGTACCTGTAATCCACTCCATTGTCAGGACTCTTCTGCCTGTATATTGCCAATAGATTCCAGGCACATAAATGTCCTGCATACTGCCATATAATTCAGCAAACTTCTCGGCATTACGACCTTCATTTTCGTAATCCATTTCCTCAAAGATGCGTTCGGCAAATTCATCAACGATCGAGACTAAATTGCTCCGAATTTGTTTGAAATTATTTTGCAACCAAATACACAAAGTTCGCATCACATGTAGATCTAGCGTGATACTATCTGCTAACCCAGGACGTTGAACTTTGATTGCGACGGTTTCACCACTCCAGAGTTTACCTTTGTATACTTGCCCTAATGAAGCAGCCGCAATTGGTAAATCACTAATTTCTGCATAGATGGCTTCAGGTCTGTCACCTAATTCTTCTTCGATAAATTGATAGGCAATCTCGTTAGAAAAGGCCGGAATATTATCTTGGAGTTGAGCTAATTCTTCTAAAAATTGTGGCGGTACTAAATCGGGACGGGTAGATAGTGCTTGCCCGATTTTGATATATGCAGGCCCTAATTT
>JANNBD010000143.1:0-2674 GCA_031385105.1 Chamaesiphon sp. OTE_78_metabat_374 | reverse complement strand
AAATTAGTAGGTGAAATATATCGCTGCTGTAATTTTAGGAAGAGTGAATATTGCCCAGTGGTAATTGGTAAATCTGACGATCGTGGAGCATTTTTGGTGCTGACGAGTGGCGGGGGAGTCGCGGTAAACAGCGCGGTATCAGCAGCGGTAGGATGGTTAAAAGTCATGTGGGATAATTTCCAGAGCAAGGCAAGATCCAAAGGCTCCTCCGAGAAGCCGTTAGTTAGCCACCGATTAAAATCGGGACTAACAATACGAAGTCCGCCTACGCGGACTGAGAAATTAGTCCGCGTAGGCGGACTCCGCATCACTAGCTGCGACTTTAGTCGTCAGCAGCTCTTCAGCGAGAAGCCTTTGGATCTGACTGACGAGGCGACTATACAGCTTCAGGTTCTTTCATGCTCTGGAGTAGGGCATCTCGCTCGGTAGCAGATAAAATCCGATCGCCTGCTTGGGCATTCATCGCTGCTTGCTCTGGCGATTTTGCACCTGGGATGGCGACAGGTTGGGCGGGATGAGAAATCACGTATTGGATGGCGGTAGTTGCCATCGTGGTGTCGGGTGGTAAGCTTGCGCTGAGTGCGTTGACTGCGGCGATATCTCGATCGAGTTTGGATTGTTTAGCTTCATTCTTGTGCCATTTGCCGCGAATGGTGTCGGTGAAGACTGTATCGGATTGATACTTGCCAGAAAGCAACCCTTGGGCGAGTGGCCCCCTTGCGAGGACGGCGATGTTATGCTCGATGCAGTAGGGCAATATTTTGGCTTCGGCTTTGGGGTTGAGCAGGGAGTAGTCGAGTTCGACAATGCCACAGTTACCAGCGATATTAAACTGCTTGATTACTTCAAATTTGTTGGTAGAAATGCCATAGGCGCGGAGATAGCCCTGTTGTTTTAGTCCCTCGAAGGCTTCGAGATAGACGGTGGGATCTTCGATATCGCCTTCATGACACAATACGGCATCCGCCCAGTCAGTTTTCAGCCGAAATAGTGAGGCTTGTAGACAGAGGCGAATGGTATCGACATTTTTGGGTAGTCCTTCATTAGTGCGTCGTCCCCAACTGCCGATTTTTGTGACGATGTAAGCGCGATCGCGAACGCCTTGTAAGGCTTTGCCCAAGCGTTCTTCAGACAATCCTTGGGGGATGCCATAAGCTTCGGCGGTATCGAAGAGATTTACACCATTATCAAAAGCACTACGAACGGTTTTGAGAGCGGTATCTTCAGGAATTTCGCCCCATTGATTGCCGATATTCCATGTACCCATCCCGATGGTAGAAACGTTCCAAGCTGTCTTGCCAAATTCACGACATAACATAACATTGATTTTTTCCTGGTAAGTCTTATTAAACAGCGATTGAAATCGCCGCTGAGAATGCAAAGTCCGCCTTCGCGGACCAAGCCTGCTAGAGAATTGCTGTCTGTAATTGTGCTGTTAAATGCTCGGTGTAATTGAGGACTTCCAATTGAGGCTCATTTCCCTGCACAAACTTCATCACGCTGATACCACAATTAGATTGCCGAAGCGAATGATAGTCAGCAGGTGAAAGATTAAAAGCAGTGCTAATCAACGATCGAATCGTGCCAGCATGACTGACGATCAGGATTGTTTCACCACCATGACGCGGTAGCCTATCTTGCCAAAATTGGTTCGATCGAGCGTAGAGATCCAGCACGGGGTAAAATGTCTGATTAGTATGTGGATCGACCATCATGAATCGATCAGGATGTTGTTTCCAGCAGTGGTAATCTTCAGGAAACCGCTCCTGTACATCTTGGTGGTGAAGTCCTTGCCAAGCAGGTAAATCGACTTCCCTAAGTTGCCAATCGACATGAATATTGGCTGGATCGATTGATGGATTCATCTGCGCTATTACTTGATCTGCGGTCGATCTTGCCCGTCTGAGCGAACTGATATATAGTGAATCGATCGCCAATCCACTCAAAAATGCGCCCGTCTGTCGAGCCGTTTCCCGACCTAATTCGGTCAATACCGATTCATTGCTACTGCCTTGATATCGCCTCTGAGTATTAAAGCTACTTTGACCGTGACGGACTAAAATAACCCGCGTTTTGTGGGGTGTGAGTTCCTGACAATCAAGCTTCCACGACATGTTTTTCTCCTGTTCGATCGACATCATTTGCATCGTTTTGTAAGTGGTATAAGTGGGCATAACGTCCAGATTGAGCCATTAATTCGGGATGGGTACCGCTCTCTAAGATTTCGCCTTTTTCGATGTAGAGGATGCGATCACAGCCCTCGACGGCACGGAGGTTGTGAGAGATCAAAAATGTCGTACTGCCCTTTGTGAGACGATTTAGAGCCTCATTGACGGCATATTCGCTGGCTCCATCTAGTCCGGTAGTTGGTTCGTCGAGAATGACGATCGGCGAGTGGCGGATGGCGGCTCTAGCGATCGCAATCCGTTGGCGTTGTCCCCCTGATAGCGTGCCGCCGCGTTCGCCGACGATCGTGTCGTAGCCTTGGGGTAAGTCCATAATAAAATCATGGGCATTCGCCAGCCGCGCCGCATGTTCGACTTCCGCATTGGTGGCTCCCAACCGTCCATAAGTGATGTTTTCCCTAATGCTGACGGCGAATAAGACGCTATCTTGCATGACGACGCTAATCTGTTGGCGAAGTGAGTCCAATTTATAGGTGCGAATATCTCTC
>JANNBD010000121.1:0-7054 GCA_031385105.1 Chamaesiphon sp. OTE_78_metabat_374 | reverse complement strand
CTAATATTGCCATCTAACCCACCCGCTGCTAACCATCTACCATCAAAGGAGAAGGCTAACGCATCGATTTCCCCAAGGGAAGGCTTCGCCAACGAGTTATCCGTTGGCGGACACAACATCATCCCCACAAAACTTCTAATTAGGTGAACTTCGCCATTACAACAAGCAGCGGCAAAAGTATTACAGATCGGCGACCACGCGTTGGCGAAGCCTCTCCTGTGGAGAATCGCACTCACGTAATCGGATAATTTGGTGGTCGCGCTCAACTCTAAAATTGGTTCTTCTGCTGGCTCGTTCTTTGTCATCTCTGTTGCTAGATTCACGATCTTTCCCACCTTGTTTAGCCAACGCATTTGGATCGAAATCTCCTGAACTAGACCCTACTCCTGAAACTTGCTGACGTTGTAATAGACATCGCCATCTACAGCATAAGCATAGCCTTTAGCTTCCAGATCTCGAATCAGATCGCAGATAGCCGGAATGTGCTCGGTGACACGGGGATATTCATCAGCATCGAGAATATTCAACCGTCGCATATCTATAAAATAAGCGGCAATATATCGATCGACAGTTGCTCCCAGGGAGAATCGTCCGATTACATTGGATGCAGACGATATGATGGTGATGGTGCGGCGATGCTGTATTTAATTCATAGTGTTTGTGACCTTCAGCTAGTTCTAGCTCTCGCAAAATTCCCATCCGTGCCATCACTTTGGCTGTACGGTAAATTGTGGATAAACTAATCGTCTCTCCATTCTTTTTTAAGCGGAGGTGCAAGTCTTCTGCGCTGAGATGTTCCCCTCTGGGCAATGCTTCAAATAGATGCAGAATCTTTTCTCGCTGGGGTGTCAACCTCCATCCTTTTTCATTCAGTTCCGACTTGAATGAGGTTCGAGTTGTATTTATCACCTTATTAAACATTCATTTAATCTTTGCAGCAGAGCAATTCTATCGAATTTGCGTCCGATTAATACCATTTGATTTTTCGGTGGATCGACCCATTCACTATCATCAATGCTGAATCTTTTACCACTAAGCTGAAATATATGCCGCAGCGGACTATCATCAAACCACAGAATCCCTTTTGCCCGAAACACATTTTCTGGCAATTGATGATCGAGAAACTGTTGAAACTTCTTCAGCGCAATTGGGCGATTGCTTTGAAATGAAATTGACATAAATCCATCATTCTTGAGATGCTGAGAATCTACATCGATATCTGTCATCGCCCTATCAAGAAAGTCTGGATCGGAAAGATTGGTATCGAGCAGCAGAGATAATGGAACTTTGCTATGCTCGGATCGCAAAATTCTCGCCCCTTCTTTAACCGATCGCAAAAAGTCTTCTGTTTTATTTACCTTTTGCTCAGAAACTAAATCGGTTTTATTTAAGATAATAATATCACCGCAAAAGATTTGATCGATCGCTACGTCACTATTGTAATGTTCAATTGGCGTAAAAGATTCTGCATCGACAACCGTAACGATCGAATCTAAATGCGTAAACTCTCGTAGATCGGTGCTTAGAAGAGTCATTGCGATCGGTAATGGATTGGCAACACCCGTTGTTTCGACAATTAGATAGTCGATTCGCTCTCGTCTAATCAGGATCCGATAGACAGCATCAGCAAAATCATCATTGATTGTGCAGCAGATGCAGCCATTCGTCAATTCAATCATATTTTTGTCATCGTCATCACTGCCAACTTTCACCAATAGTTGGCTATCGATATTGATGTCGCCAAATTCATTTACTAATACAGCAACCTTGTAACCCTCAAAGTTTTGAATAATATGATTGAGCAGCGTGGTTTTACCGCTACCTAAAAATCCTGTCACGATCGTGACAGGTAACTTCTGTGGTGGTACGTCGAGTGTGTCTAGCATAAATAAATTGAATATTAATATTGACAAATATCTGTCGATTTAATGACATTTAAGTAGTAGGGATAATGTCTTGTCGGTTTTTTATTCTGCGTCGTTTTTATTAGGGGGGAACCCCCGCATAAAAAAACGACAAGACGGGGGAACCCCAGAATAAAACCGCCGCTTCATGAATTACCCCTACTACTTAAATGTCATTATCACTTCACCTCTTTATCGATATCTAAGAGCTTCAGAATTTTATAAAATCTCTAATGAAAAGATGCTCGATGACGAATGAGATCCATAAACTCCTGACGAGTTTTGGCATCATCAGCAAACACACCCTGCATCGAACTCGTCACAGTCCAAGAACCAGGCTTCTGCACACCGCGCATCACCATACACATGTGCGTTGCTTCAATCACTACCGCCACCCCTTGGGGCTTCAACAATCCCTGAATTGCACCAGCAATTTGGGAAGTCAATCGCTCTTGCACCTGTAAACGACGGGCATACATTTCACAAATTCGAGCAATTTTAGACAAACCAATTACCTTCCCATTTGGAATATATGCCACATGAGCGCGTCCAATAATCGGTAAAATATGATGTTCGCAAGAGCTAAATAAATCAATATCTCGCACCAACACCATCTCATTTGCATCTTCATGAAATACTGCTCCATTGAGCAACTCATCCAGCGATTGATTATAGCCAGAAGTCAGGTATTTGAGAGCTTTAACAACCCGTTTTGGAGTGTCAAGTAATCCTTCTCGATCGGGATCTTCACCTAGTCCAATCAGCAGTGTCCTTACTGCTTGCTGCATCTCTGCTTCAGACACAGGAGATTTGGATTCAGTGCTAATTAATTGTTTGCGAATATCGTCGGGTGAGATAGATAATGTCATGGGTAAATTTTAGATTGGATGATTAAGAGTGTTAGCAGGTAAAATTAGGCAAAGCAATCTGTTAAATGTCGCCGAAGATGATCGGCATCCAGATTGCGTCCGATAAATACAAGCTGATTTTTAGGTGCAGATTGCCACGGTTCACCATTGAGATTAAACCGCGCGCCACTGAGTTGAAAGATATGTCGATCATCACTATTGGTAAACCACAAAATTCCTTTGGCGCGGAAGACTTCTGACGGTAAATTTGATTGTAAAAATGTTTCAAATTTCTTGACATCAAAAGGGCAATCTGCTTCAAATGCGATCGACACAAATCCATCATTATCTAAATGGCTGGAATGCTGATGATGATGTTCATGAGCATGATGATCGTGGCTATGATGATCGTGTTTTTCATGTGCATGTTCGTGCTGATGGTTACGTTCGTGTTGACGGGTATCATGAGATCCGTGATGAGCTTGTTCGTGAGCATGATGTTTGTGACTATCTTGCTCAGTCTTTACTATTTTTTCTTTAACTAAATCTGCATAATCATTGGGATTATTATGCTCCACATCTAGAACTAAATTGAGGGGTACTTTCCCATATTCACTATGCAGAATTCTGGCACCTTCTTTGACCGATTTGATGTAGGCTTCTACATTAAGGACCTGTGAAGGACTCGCCAGATCTGTCTTATTTAAGATCGTAATATCAGCATAGGTAATCTGCTTAAATGCTGCTTCACTATCAAAGTGTTCGGGGGTAAATGTCTCAGAATCTACCATTGTGACGATCGAATCCAATCGTGTCATATCCCGTAATTCTGTGCCCAGAAATGTCAAGATAATTGGCAGCGGATCGGCGACTCCAGTGGTTTCAATCACCATGTAATCAACCTTGTCCTCCCGCTCCAACACCTTGTAGACTGCATCTACTAAATCCTCATTAATAGTGCAGCAGATACAACCATTACTCAGCTCTACCATCCCTTCATCGATCGATACCAGCAATTGACTATCGATATTGATGTCGCCAAATTCATTGACTAATACGGCAACCTTTAAGCCCTGTCTATCGCTCAAAATATGATTTAGGAGCGTAGTTTTACCGCTACCCAAAAAACCAGTAATAATCGTTACAGGCATTCCCCGTTTGGGAACTTCGAGCATAGCTGTAGCTGGATGCGTGATTGTTTGGGTCATGCAAATTTTTTAAATTAAATAGTAATATATTTGACCTTTAACTGTGTGAGTAAGTCTCTGTCAAATGACAAACTAATGCTCGCTTTTGCATCATCTGAAAAATGTTGTAAAAACCATTAGCACGAGAGGGAGTCAGGCTGACATCTAGTCCAGTTTGTTGAATAAAGTGTGGTGTTAATTCCATAATTTCCATCGGAGTCAACCCATCCAATCCTTCTACCAATAAACCCACCAATCCCTTCGTGATTTGGGCATCAGAATCAGCTTGAAATCTGACCTTTCCCGCCTCAGCCGTCGCAATTACATAAACTTGCGATGCACAGCCGCTAACTCGATTCTCAGGGATTTTCTGGTCTGGGGGAAACGGTGGAAGACGTTTGGCAAAGTGGAGCAGGTACTCATACCGCCGTTTTGATTCCGATATCTGTTGGAAACGTTGGATGATTCGATCGAGTGCGGCTGGTAAGGGTTGAGAGACTGGTGACATATCAATCGGAGGCGAACCATTGTTGCAAGAATGATAACCATTATCATGGTATCAGGTTTTTGGCAGTTTAGCAGGTAAACAACAAAGCATACCCACGAGGAGTATGCTTTGAAGCCGTGCTTGTTGTGCGCTAAAAATTAGGCAAAGACAAACTGCCCAGCATTACTAGTATTCAAGCTGCTGGCTTGGATTCCGGTCAGTAAGGCGAGAGATTTACCGCCAAAGTTAATTGAAGTATCATCACCAACTTGAGTCAACTTGAGACTAGTGGCACTAATCCCCAGACTTTTGGCACCCTGAATCCCAATTACGTCAGTACCGATTTTGAAGTCCAGAATCGTGTTCGCACCACTGGGAATTTCAGCATTGGCGATCCAGAACTGGTCGGCACCAGCACCGCCGGAGAGGAGGTTATTGCCGCCGCTACCAGCGAATAACTTGTCATCACCATTGCCACCGAGGGCGCGACCATTGGCACCGAGGAATAGGGTATCCCGACCACCACCGCCAGAAATCCGGTAGTCGTTGGCTTCGGTAGCATCGAGGATATCGTCGCCAGCAGTGCCAAATACACGATCGAAATTAGCGAGATAGATGGTGTCATTGCCGCTGCCAGTATCGATCCGGTTGTTGCCTGTGATCGATCCGGCAATCGCAACATCGACTTTATCGTTACCCGCGCCTGTAAATACGCGATCGTTCACGCCATCAAATCCAGGCGTTAATCCTGCCACCAAGTCATCAGCACCAGCAGTTCCAGATACTAATTTGGTCTGACTGGAGGTACCAAACATGGTTTTGTACATCAAGTTATAAATCTCGGTATTATCGAGGGTGCTAGGCAGTTTATCAGCATTCAAACCATAGGTTTTAGCGACGATACTCCCAGGGAAATCCGGCGTTCCCACCCAACTCACGCCAAAGTTACCCATTGGGCCATCGATGCTATCTTTAGGTGCAAAAGGTTTCCAGGGGAACTCCGCACTGGCGGTACTGCCATTAGCACCGTCAAGGAAAGCGCGAGTAGTATTGGTAGTGGTTGGGTTGATGCCGACAAACGGAACTTGAGTTTCACCATTCTTGAGGGCGAAATCTGTTGTGCTATTGCCAGCCGGACGAGCGTATGGCGCGTACTGATACACTTGCAAACCGCCAGCATCACTATCAGCCGCCGTGATCACCAAGGTGTTGGGGTCTTGGGTATCGACATATTTCTGAGCGACACCAATGGCAGCATCAGCGCGGCGCATGGCTTCGATCGTGCCAGCCGCGTTATTATTGTTGGCGAAGTTGTCGGTACCTTCTTCTTCAACGACAGCAAAGAAGCCATCGGGATCGCGTTTGACGATCTTTAGTGAGGCTTCGAGCATTTCCGCTACAGTCGGAGCGGTGGCTACATATAGCGGTTTGGGGTTAGCTGTATTCAATCCCAGTGCTTCTTCGGTGCGATCGTCATAAGTATTGACCGCCGCAAATACACCGAGGATTTTCTCCGGTGGTTTGGCACTATTTACCGCCTGATTCATCTGGTCTTCGGTGTATACGACGGTATAACCCAAAGATTTGGCTAAATCGATCAGGTTGGTAGTCGGACGGCGTTGGGGGCTACTTTCCGCAGCATCGACTGCCGCCGTGACGTGAAATCCAGTCGTGCCTTTGGGTAGCATGTACAGCTCCCCACCACCGAAGATCACATTAGTACCAGAACGAATCACCTGCTCGATGATTTCGGCGTACTTGTCCCGCGCCCGAATTTCGTTACCATCGCGATTGGTGGTTTTGGCAGCAAATGCAGCGGAACCAGGCTCGGCCAGATGTCCAGACTGAATCAGTACGGTAGCTTTGCCAGCATCGATCGCTTCTTCTAAGATCGTTTTACCTGTATTGCCCGAACCAGGTTTAACGGGAGAGTTATCTTCTTGCAAACCGAAGGACTCATCAAATACTTTCGTGCCAGTGGCGTGGATGACTGCACCTGCATTGGAAGTAGCTCCCAACTGGTTCTCTAGGTGTCCCAGGTAGACTCCCGCGTTAGACATTTTATCCCAGTTCAAGCGACCGTCTGGCCCCTTATCGACGTTCCGCAATGCCATGTAGTGGGATGGCCCCGTACCGTCGGGATGGATGAAGATGACGTTCCCAGTATCTTTAGTTGCGGCGGGAGCCTGGGTTGGAGCAGCATTTCGCGAGGATAGTTCTTTCTCAAACAATGTCTCGTACATCAACTCATACATGCCTGTATTATCTACAGTAGCAGGTAGTTTGTCCGAGTTCAGACCATGCGCTTTAGACACGATCGAACCGCTAAAATCTGGCGTACCAGCCCAAGCCACGGCAAAAGGAAACACATCACCATTGACATCGGGAGCAGATAGGAATGGGAGTTTACCAGCACCAGTTTTACCATCTTGAGGTACGGGACGCGCGGCAGTCGTTGGGTTGTTATTGATCGTGCCAACAGGCTTGGTGGCATCGTCTACGTCCGTAACTTGTAATCCCCCCGCGTCGCTATCGGCAGCAGTTAAGATCAAAGTATTGGGATAGCGATCGACAAAATCTAAAGCTACGCCAATTGCTTTGTCAGCGCGGAGCGTACCTTCGATCGTG
>JANNBD010000060.1:0-2152 GCA_031385105.1 Chamaesiphon sp. OTE_78_metabat_374 | reverse complement strand
GGTAGACAGGCTACTCTCTTTCCGGCATAAGACTATAGGGATTAAGCCTCTCAAAATCTTGCTCTATAAGGAATCGTCACTGATAATCTTGTCACAGGAAGGGAGTAATAGCTACGAACTAAACAGGACTAATTAACGTCAAGATTGATATGCTAAGTCTGAATTAGCATCAAAAAAGTCTCAGATCGGATTGATATTAAACTACATCCAGGCACGTCAAATGAAAAAATTAAGCAGTGTGAGCATTGGTACTATTGTTAGTCTAGTTAGCTATCTGGCAATTTTGAGTACCCCAGTAGCTGCTAAACTCTCACCAAAGGTGATTGGGACTAAATTAGCAGCACTCGATCGATCTACTCAGATTAACCAGATTAATCCTCAAAAACTGATTGCCCAAGGATGTAAAAATCAAGAGATTCGCGATCGTGAAATTGGTACTGGTCGGGCATGGTCAACTTGTGACTATAAATTAGAATTTCAGTTGGATGGTAATTTAGTCGTTTCTAAAAGAGGCGATCAAAAAGTACTATGGACTAGCGGCACATCCGGACGTGGGACAAAATTATCGGTTCAGAGTGATGGTAATGTATCGATTTACGATCGATCTAATCAACCAATCTGGGCAACAAATACGGACAGAAATCCTGGCGCGTTTCTATCCCTTCAAAATGATGGTAATTTAGTAGTCTACACACCAAACAAAAGGCCAATTTTTGCTACTAATACTAGTCAACCATCCGTGGCAACAAATCCTGGCATTTTTAATTCGACTCCAAACAATAATCCTCCGGCTGCCAATTCTCCCAATAAAAAGCCTACTTTCGATGATGATGTTCGGCGAATAATTGCAGCTAGAAAAGCGGCTAGTACTGCGGCGACCACCTGTGGTACTGATGTGAAAATATTTGTGCAAAATGGAAGAGACGAAAGTTTCGGCAGAAACAAACAATGGACTACTTGCAACAAATACAATCTCGTCTTTCAGAACGATGGTAATCTGGTCCTCTACAATCCAAATTCGAGTCCAGTCTGGGCCACAGGAACGGAAGGTCGAGCCGCAAGAATGTCAGTTCAAGTAGATGGGAACGTCGTGCTGTATGATTCTGCCAATCAGCCAATTTGGGCAACTAATACAGATGGAAATCCTGGGGCATACTTATCACTTCAAAATGACGGCAATTTAATAGTCTATACCAGAAATCGCAAGCCGATATTTGCGACAGGTACCAATAGTGGCAAACGGACAACTAATGCTGCACAGGGATGGAAACGGAGTAATTTTTAGGCAAATAGCCGGAGATAGCTCAATTTAGACACCCAGGATCACCTTGCTAATATCATTAGCAGCTCTAACAGCTATATAATTAGGGCTGCTAGTCACGCTTCAAAAACTGAGATGGTTAACTTAAATCCTACTTCTTCTTTTAGTATCTCCATGCACTTGGAAGTGCCCAATCGATCGGGGATGCTGGCAAGTATCGCACAGGGTATCGCTTCGGTTGGAGGCAATATTAGTTCACTCGATATCACCGAGCAAACGCGGGTGCTATCGAGGATTGATGTTACGGTTGATGCGACCAGTACAGAGCATGGCGATCAGATTGTCGAAGTAGTCAAGTCAATTCCTGAAGTGCGCTTGACAAGTACATTTGATCGAACAATGCAGCTTCATCGCGGCGGCAAGATTCGGATGGAGAGCAAGATTCCCCTTACCCGCCAGTCGGATTTGGCGATGGCTTATACCCCAGGCGTGGGGCGGGTTTGCATGGCGATTGCCAAGGAGCCGGAACGAGTTTATGAATTAACAATCAAGTGCAATACGGTTGCGATCGTTTCTGATGGTAGCGCAGTACTGGGATTAGGAAATTTAGGTGCAGCCGCTTCGATGCCTGTGATGGAAGGTAAAGCGATGCTGTTTAAGGAATTTGCGGGACTGGACGCATTCCCGATCTGTCTAGATACCCAAGATACCGAAGAAATCATCAAAACTGTCAAACATCTCGCCCCTGTATTTGGTGGGATTAATCTTGAAGATATCGCCGCACCCCGTTGTTTTGAAATTGAAGCGCGGTTGCGAGCAGAATTAGATATTCCCGTTTTTCATGACGATCAACATGGTACTGCGATCGTCACCCTCGCCGCGCTGATGAAT
>JANNBD010000031.1:0-4621 GCA_031385105.1 Chamaesiphon sp. OTE_78_metabat_374 | reverse complement strand
CCAACACCGCTACCGTCAGTCATTTTGAAATCTTCGATCGTGCCTATTTTACCTAGTTTACTCACAATGCCGTTCGATACTCGATCTCTGAGGCGAAAAACTTTAACTTGTTGACCAATTTCCATTTAACTTAAATTTTTTTGATATTCTCCATTCCACAGTTTACCCGAATTCTAGGCGCGGATTAACTCTCTGGCATCGATCGTTTCGCTGAAGTTTCTTTCCCAGTGAGAAATTAGATATCTAGAGTAGTAGGTGGATGGTGGATGGTGAATGGTGAATGGTGAATGGTGAATTACAAACGTTCATTGCTTGGCTGGAAAGGGAGTAGTCGCATTTTTGACTCAAGCAAGTAAAATATCTGTATGTCCTTTGGTATAGTAGCCATGTTCCAGTCCGAACTACCCAGATACCTGCCTACCGCTGACGAATTACCCTGCTCAGACGATACTCCAGTGGATAATGAACTCCAAGAACTAATTCCGACTTTGCTCAAGTCTATTCTCCAGATCCTGTGGGCAGACCGCATGGACTGGTTTTTTGGGATTGATATGGGTGTCTACTACCATCCAGAACAGCCGCCAATCGTGCCTGATGGATTCCTAGCTCTAGGAGTTGAGCGATTCTATGATGAAGAACTCCGCCCTAGTTATGTGCTGTGGGAGGAGCAGGTTGTGCCCAGTTTTGTACTGGAAGTGGTTTCAGTTACGCCTGGGAGAGAATACACCAGTAAGCTCGATCAATATGCTCACATTGGAGTTCTATACTATGTTATTTACAATTCCAAGCGGCGACGCAAGCCGAAGCTAGAAATTCACAAATTAGTAAATGGGCTGTATGAATTGCAAGATGCTAACCCGTTCTGGATGCCAGAAATTGGCTTGGGTATCGGCTATGAGCGCGGCGATCACTGTGGCTTGACACGGGATTGGCTCTATTGGTATGCCAAGGATAACCAACGTTACCCGACACCAGCCGAACAGATTAAACAATTTCAGCTTCAGGCTGTACAGGAAAAATCGCAACTAGCTCAAGAGCGAATGCGATCGAATAAACTAGCAGCTAAATTACGCTTATTAGGCATCGATCCAGACGAATAAAGCATTTAAGTTTAGATAGCCTTGGCAATCACAGTGCGGTGACGCGGCGTATTTGCAGTAATTGTTGGAGATTCAAATCCAGCATCAACCAGTGCTTGAGCAATATCTAGTGTGAAATATCGATCGAGATATGGTTCGGTACTTTTGAGCAGCGTCAAAATATATGGAGCCATTTGAGCATAGATTTCTGAAGCTGGATTCATGTCCATAATCGCAATATGTCCGCCTGGTTTGAGCAGGCGTTTAGCTTCGGCAAAAATCTCGTGGGTGGCTGTCTGGGGCAGTTCGTGACAGATTAGAAATAGGGATACTAAATCATAACTATGTTCAGGTAAACCAGTAGATTCTCCAGCGGCGTGAACCCAACTAATTGGCTTAGTTTGTTTTTGTTCGGCGCGGTAATTGGCGATCGATAAAAAGTATGGTGATAGATCTAAACCAGTCAAATGAGCATCTGGATAAACCGCCTGCATTGCAAATGTACTCATCCCCACGCTGCAACCAATATCGAGGATGGCTTGAGGTGCAGTAGGCAGAGCTTGAGTAATTACATCGTGATAAGTTTGGCGGAGCTGAGTATCACCAGTTCTGCCAGTTTCCGCGAAAATCTTGGCGTGAACTGAGTAAGCCGCAACTTCGACTTCCATCGCCGCATCCCAGCTCATATTCCCCTGCTCATAGGCATGAAAGGATGTGAGGTAATATTCGGGATATTTGAGATCGGGGTTGGTAATCTGCGCTAGATCCGCCTCCCACTGGGTTGACAATGCCGCAGAACCACCTCGCGAACGCAAAAACTTTACATCATCCCGCCAAGCCACCCCGATCGATTCAGCCCGTTTGATAATCAATTCCCGCGCCTGATTTTTGGCGAATCTAGCCAGCGGCTTAACCGAAAGCAAACTATTCACTACTTGGCTCACAAAGCGATCTGTCGGATTGATGCTAGCTGTCATAATTAGCGGATGGTGGATATTCTCTAAATATATTCTTGCACACTCTTCATCTCCCAGTCCCCCAGTCCCCCATCCCAAGCAGATCGATACTAACAATCAATCCCTGGGCATACTAGATTGAGATAGTCTTGAGAGTAAAGATGGTAGTGACTAGTGATTTGTTGATCGAGATCGACCCCATGACTGAATTTGTGCAAATCGGAAATTTTCAATTATCTCCAGCGGAATTAGTCCCTCTACTCAAGCGATATCAATTATTACCAGGAATGTTGCGGGAACTGGCGATCGATCGAGCAATCACTGAAATAGAATGCAGTCCCAATGAACAAATAGCTGCGCTTAAACAGTTTTACGATCGCTGTCAATTAACAGATGAAGACCGACTCGAACAGTGGCTTGCAGCACATGGATTAGAACGTCCATACATATCGGAAATTGCAATTCGTAACTTTAAAATTGATAAGTTCAAGCAACAAACTTGGGGTAGTAAGGTTAGCTCTTACTTTCTCAAACGCAAAGCACAATTGGATCGAGCGATCTATTCTTTGATTCGGACTAGTGATATTGGAATTGCTCAGGAAATCTACTTTAGATCGATCGAAGGTGAGCAAACATTTGAGGAAATTGCCCGTCAATATTCTCAAGGTGCTGAATCAAAAACTGGGGGGCTAATTGGCCCTGTAG
The DNA here is from genome assembly GCA_031385105.1 of Chamaesiphon sp. OTE_78_metabat_374. Taxonomy (GTDB): domain Bacteria; phylum Cyanobacteriota; class Cyanobacteriia; order Cyanobacteriales; family Chamaesiphonaceae; genus Chamaesiphon. The sequence goes on along the minus strand of JANNBD010000031.1, from coordinate 1,881 downwards.
AACTAAGTACACCGCACCCAGCTATTGCCCAGCTTATTATGACTCAACCGATCGGTCAAGTTTGCCGTCCGGTGCAGCTTGAGCAATGGTTTGTGATCATTCGCCCCGAACAAATCATTCCGGCTCAATTAGATGAACCGATGCGTCAACGATTGATCGATGAATTGTTTCAAATTTGGCTGCAAGAACAGTTGGTAATTAATTGAGAATTGAGAATTGAGAATTATTAATTTCAAAATCAACACTCGGTACCAGTGCAGTATGACTTTCTAATGATCGAGTTCAACGGGTTTGTATTCCAGTGTCAGCGATTTGACATGGGATTTGTATGGTGCGAGCTGCTTGTCTTGGGCGACTCGACTCATGGCGATTGGATAAGTGACGACAATCACGACGAATAACCCAATTAGTCCAATTACATATTTATGGAGTTCTTGGGCAGAAATTCGGACAGGTTTATTCGCTTGACTGGATGTACTAGCAGAGTCTGCTAAATTACCACTGAATTCTTGAGGTAGGTTATTCACGATCAATTTTCTCTTTGATAGGATCGAACATTAAAGCTATCGAAATCTAGATCAATGGCAAGTATGGGAATATTGGATGCCAACTCATCGCTGTTGCGGCTACAAACAAACCAAAAGACCATATAAAGATCGTGCTGGTTTTAACTTGCTTATTTTTGAGTAAGTTATGCAGAATAATCCAGCTTACTAACCAACTAACAAGCAGCATGGTTTCTTTGCCTGAATAGCTGCCAATATTTCCCCACAATTTGTCGCCAGTATCACTCCCAGGAATCCACTTTCCGAGTCCCCAAATAAACTTCTCGCGTTCTTTTGAGGTATCTGCGAGATGGTGAGTTACCATCATCGTAAAACAGCCAATTCCGGCACTGATTAAAGCTGCGGCGGCGGGGCCAGATGTTGCTGGTGGTTTGTCAGAACCTTTTGCTAAACCTGCTGGAAATTGTTTGAGAGTTTCCCATACCTTTGTATAGATAGGCGTGTTTTGAGTAAGTTGTTTCGATCGAGTATTTGTCATGATTTAGTTGCTCACATCTTGAGTTAAAACAATAATTGCTAGTGTTTTAGTGAATAGTGGATGGTGGATAGTGGATAGTGAAATTACCTGTGAGAGCGATTATTTAGAGGAAGTTGTTGTTTAGAGCGCGTGAATTTTAGCAATGCCCAATCCAGTGACTAATCCACCCATTGCAAAGAACATTAGTCCCATCAATGCGACACAGGTAGCTGATAGAACAGCGCGATTCTTTTTCTCTAAAATCGAATCGCCGTAATTCCACAAAATCCAGGCACAAGCAGCACCAATTGGCAGGGTGAATAACACGCTAAATTCGTGATATTCCATCAACACATATTGAGCAAGGGGACTATGTTCTTTCAGCCAAGCTCTCGCGCCACCAAACGAAGCATCAGCACGATAGCGCATGTATGCCCAGTTACCAGTTGCAATCGCCAAAAATGCGATCGAAGTTGCCCAAAATGTCAATGCCCGTACCTGCGGTAAAATCTTGGCAGAGCCGCGCAACAAGGGGAATGCTAAATGTCCGGTGTAAACAGCGACAACGGTAGCTAGGAGTGAACCAAAGCCGTGAATGGCACCAATCGATCTCTGCCAGGGGCTAGGATGGAGAAGATTGAAAAAAGGCATGAACAAGAAGATGCCGCCGGATAGAATGCTTAGTCCATAGATACAGACTTGAGCTAGATCCAATTGCTTGGGAAATTCCCGTTCTGTTGTTTCGTCAAATGATTCAATGGTCATGATTTGGGATTTGTGAGTGAGTATTTAAGTAGCTAACTAGTGTTATTGAAACGCCTACGATTGGAAATCGTGGCTCAGGATACGAAGTCCGCC
>JANNBD010000028.1:0-7760 GCA_031385105.1 Chamaesiphon sp. OTE_78_metabat_374 | reverse complement strand
CTCCTCGGAGGGGTGCCCGCTAGGGCGGGGTGGGTAGATCTCCGCATCCCTTTAAATAATTTTAAATAATTTAACTCTAATTCGATTCAAATTCTGGACAAAAGCCGTCGGGAGTAACCTTAAACCCATTCAGGGGAGATCGCACATTACCACAGCGAGACGCTCGTTGATGGCGACAATTGCCGCAACAGTGGATATCTGGATCGAGATTTAGTTCTTGTTGTCGATCGAGTATTTCCCGTTGAGAGATACCTCTGATGACGATTTCTTCTCCTTGCCAGCGTGCTTCTATTAGTCCAGTATCCCCGAAATTGTGCCAGCGTGGGTCACTGGCGATCGAATTTAGTAAGGTAATATTGATTTCTCGATCGGATTCAGCCAGTTCGCCTGGATAATGGGGATCTGGCGGCGGGGCTGGTTGGATGAAGGTATCGCCGATAGGCAAGGAGACGAGGGTGCCTGCGGCGGGGGAGTGGAGATGATAGCGGCTTTGGAGTTCTTCTAGTCCAGTGAGATCGGCGAGGTAAGGTGGCGAACCATGAATAAACACAACGTGCTTGGGGCGGATATTATGGATCAGTTGGGCGGTGCCAGCTCCGTCGGAGTGTTCGCTCAGGAGGTAGGTTTCGACCGCAATTTCTGGCGTTATTGCTGGGAGGACAGTGATGCCATCTGGTTGAGCGGGGAATAAGATCAGCCAGGGGAAGGGATGTCCCTCGGTATAAGTCTGGAGATCGCTATCTGTATCGGTGATGATGATGCACTGACGCTGATGAATGCTGGGCAAAAGTTCTGGGGTGAGTTGGCGCACATGAGGGCGAACTTTTTCATCCCAAAATAGAGGCTGATGACGGGCAAAATTTTGGACTGAAGGGGGAAAATGCGGCAGGAGCTGTAAATAAGCATTACAACCTGCGGCAATTGTGCCATCCACCCAGATATCAATGTCCCGCCCAGTGAATAGGTGATGACTCCGCAAGAGGATCAGCAATTCCTGGGCGATGCCGATCGTGTTGACTGGTAAGATAATCGAATGCTGTTGCAGGATGGCTCGATCGATCCGCGCCATCAAGGTGTTTTCTTGCTTACGGCGATGAGGATGACGCGAGGTGCCATAACTACCCTCGATAATCAAGACATCGGGATTGAGATGTCGAATCGATTCTAGATGTAATCCTTCGACCAAACGAGAATTGGATAGAAAAAAATCGCCCGTGTAAAAGACACTATAAGACTGATAAAATCCGGCATAGGTTAATAATATCGCCGCGGCTCCTGGTAAATGTCCAGCGGGAAATAGTTCGGCAGTTAAACCATCTTGAAACTCGATCGATCTCCGCCACGGTAAAGCTTGACTAAATTGGGGCACACCGTCCTTTTCATTCAACCAATTCAAGGGCAGTAGCAAACTAGTAACTTCGCTACTATAAATTGGCAACTGCGGGAAAGCCCTGTGGAGATCTAGTAATCCCTGCGATCGATCGGCATGAGCGTGACTACATATTACCAAATCGCAGACAGGCAAGCCATCCTCGCCAATCAAGGGTGAGATATCGGCCAAACCACAATCGAGCAAGATCCGATACGGCCCCATTTTAAGCAACAAACATACTCCCTCATCGCCATGACCAACGCCATAGGGAAGGCAAACTAGATCCTCATTACTCGGTTGGGGCAAGGTAGACAAGGGAAAAGTCCAAAGTTAGATCCAATTGTCACTAGTTAGTGAGCAGAACCATTACCATGATACTTGTCTGAATCATAAAAACCATTACGGGTGCCAAAAAACAGCACGCCAATTACAAAAGGAATCGTTAGAATTGGTAGGATGATTTGAACGCTCATAGTTTAGGGATTAGGCTTTAGGGATTAGGCTTTAGGTTCATAATCTATGAACTTACTTCTCATTATCTGTCGATCGATCTACTTAATGCAATGGTTGTTCATCATTCTTGGCAAATGCAGCTACTCAGAGTGCCATTCTCCCAGTCTCCCAGTCCCCTAATCTTCCATCTTCATCAGCTTGTAGTAAAAATGCTGCGGAAAGTCAGGATTATTGGTATCGCGAATATTCATCAGCCAATCGATCAGATAACTGATCAACTCTGAATTCATCAGATTCACATCATAGGTAAGATCGGCGTTGTCATCAAACATCATCGTACAGCGGGTCAGATCTCCAGGCAGATTTTGAATCACCCAGTTGATTACATAGGGGATTTTTTCGCCACCTTCGATCGATCGATGACCACCGAGTCCACCCTTGCTGTAGAGAGTAATTGCTTTGGGTAATACGTTGCGCTTGGCAGCAGACTTCATAAAGTACGGCGCGTACAAGTTCACTTTGTCTGGAGTTGCGGGGACGATTTCGTCAAATAGATTCATGGGTGGAATTAGTGGATAGTGAATAGTGGATAGTGAATAGTTTAGTTGTAGGGTGGGCAATGCCCACAAGGGCTTCTGCCTATCAATGTCTACCCACTCTACTTACTTGTGAAAACTATTGAGTGTGCCCATTCTTAGTATTCACAGTTTCGATCGAATAGTTACCATCCACACAAAAAAACTGGCTTCCTACACTGGAAGCCAGTTTCTCACAACAGTCAGAGATTTGACTCTCTCTTGATAAGTGCAGCTATAAACTATCAATTATCAACTATCAATTAATTTACTTACTTAGTCTCAGAGAACTCAGCATCGATCACATCATCAGCACCGCCAGTGCTACCGCCACCTGGAGGAGTACCTGCATCGCCGTCATCGCCACCGCCACCTTCAGCACCTGCTTGAGCGTAGATACTGCTACCAATCGCCATTAGGGTTTCTTGGACTTGAGGAGTTAGACGTTGGATTTCGGCATCATCTTCCTTCGTTACAGCTTCCTTGAGTTCTTTGATCAAAGCTTCCAGCTTGGTTTTATCTGCTGCTGGGACTTTATCGCCGAGTTCTTGGAGTTGCTTCTCAGCTTGGTAAGAGAGTGAATCAGCTTGGTTTTTGCGATCGATCTTATCGCGGGTTTCTTTGTCGCTGGAAGCATTGCTTTCCGCTTCCCGTACCATCCGTTCGACTTCGGTTTTGTCTAGAGTCGATGCACCAGTGATACTGATGGATTGCTCTTTACCAGTGCCTTTGTCTTTGGCGGTGACGTTTAGGATACCGTTGGCATCGATGTCTAGGGTGACTTCGATTTGGGGTACGCCACGTGGAGCGGAAGGAATTCCGTCGAGGCGGAAGGTACCCAGGCTCTTGTTGTCGCGAGACATTTCCCGCTCACCTTGGAGGATTTGAATCTCTACATTACTTTGTCCATCTACCGCAGTGGAGAAGGTTTCAAACTTCTTGGTAGGAATGGTAGTGTTGCGGGGGATGATTTTAGTCATTACGCCACCGAGGGTTTCTACACCCAAGGATAGAGGCGTAACGTCAAGCAATAGAATATCTTTGACTTCACCAGCCAAGACACCCGCTTGAACTGCTGCACCAACTGCAACTACTTCATCAGGGTTAACGGTTTCGTTAGGCTCTTTGCCCAAGATCCGTTTGACTAGCTCTTTGACCGCTGGAATCCGCGTAGAACCACCAACGAGGACAACTTCGTCAAGTTTCGTTTTGTCGATTTTCGCGTCTCTGACAGCATTCTCAACTGGAATGCGGCAACGATCGATCAAGTCAGAACAGATTTCCTCAAATTTAGCACGAGTCAGAGTCAGTTCGACGTGCTTGGGGCCGTCCTGAGTCGCGGTGATAAATGGCAGGTTGATTTCGGACTGAGTAACGCTAGACAGTTCGATTTTGGCTTTCTCAGCCGCTTCAGTCAGACGTTGGAGGGCTTGACGATCTTTGCGGAGATCGATACCTTCATTTTTCATGAAAGTGGTAGCCAAGTGATCGACGATTTTCTTATCAAAGTCGTCTCCACCCAAGTGACTATCACCAGAAGTCGCGAGTACTTCAAATACACCGTCGCCAACTTCGAGTACGGATACATCAAATGTACCGCCCCCAAGGTCAAATACGAGAATTGTTTCGTTGCTCTTTTTGTCTAGCCCGTAAGCTAGAGCCGCAGCAGTAGGCTCGTTGATAATCCGCAATACTTCAACACCAGCGATTTTGCCAGCATCTTTGGTGGCTTGACGCTGAGAGTCGTTGAAATAAGCTGGTACGGTAATTACGGCTTGGGTGACTGTCTCGCCCAAGTACTTGCTCGCATCATCGACCAGTTTTCTCAGCACGGAAGCTGAAATTTCTTCGGGTGCAAACTTCTTGTTCAAACCAGGCGATTCGATTCTAACGCTACCGCCGTCGTTAACGACTTTGTAAGAAATCTCAGTTGCTTCCTGATTTACTTCGTCAAACTTCCGCCCAATAAAGCGTTTTACCGATGAGAAGGTATTCTCAGGGTTCATTACCGCTTGGCGTTTAGCGATTTGTCCTACCAGCCTGTCGCCATTTTTCGCAAATGCAACCACAGAAGGGGTAGTGCGGAAACCCTCGGCGTTGGCGATTACGGTGGGTTTGCCACCTTCCATTACCGCAACGCAGGAGTTGGTAGTTCCTAAGTCAATGCCAACAACTTTTCCCATAATACTTTAACTACTTCCTAAATAATGACAAGAATTTGGATAATGACAACGAGTGCTGGATCTGCGCTCGTGTGATTAATTGATATTACATATTAATCCCTATATTTGTGCCAACCAAGAGTTTTAAACAGGGTGGTTTTCCGTACCCCTCTATTACTAGCGATCTGTTGCTAGCTGGCTCGTTTGGTACTTCTCCACTGTATGTGAATTACGCTGATACCGAAATTGAGGCGAACCGTATAGAGTAGTGGTGCTTACCGAAGGAGAGATACTTTGTTGAGGAACTAGCGTTTCCAGATGCCTATTTTTTGCTTAACCTTCCTAAAAGAGACACCTCTCTAAAACTAAGATTAGTTGACTAACCTTAGTTCCATTCATGTTAAAATAAGGTCAGTCAACTAATCTTGCTTGATGACATGCTTGAAATTGCAAAGAAAGATATTATCTCCCGTCTCCAGTTTGATAACCCGTGGTGGGAGACAGTGGATAGCAAAAAAATTGCTTTTGAAGACACCCCTCGGCGTAACTACTTTGACCCTTTTTATCAGAATATTTTGGATGTAAGTGTCCGTCGGGCGATAGTTCTAATGGGACCAAGACGAGTTGGAAAAACGGTGATGGTCTATCACAGTATTCGAGAACTCTTGAATTCTGGCATTTGTGAGCGAAATATTTTATATGTGTCGCTTGAAACTCCGATCTATACTGGACTTTCGCTAGAACGCATTCTCAGTTATTTTCAGGAGCTGTTTGAACACGGTAGAGAGTCAAAGTTGTTCATTTTCTTTGATGAAATTCAGTATCTACGCAATTGGGAGGTACACCTTAAATCACTGGTTGATTCATTTACTAGTTACCGTTTTGTCGCTACTGGTTCTGCTGCCGCTGCCCTAAAACTCAAAAGCACTGAGTCTGGAGCTGGTCGATTTAGTGATTATGTTCTTCCCCCATTGACTTTTGCAGAATATTTAATGTTTATTGGCCGAGAATCTGAGTTAATCAAGATTAAAACAAGCCCAAATGGACTTGGGAATGAATATTCCGCACTAAATATTGAGGTTCTTAACCAAGAATTTGTTAACTACATGAATTTTGGTGGATACCCAGAGGCAGTTTTTTCAGAGACTATCAGGCAAGATCCTGGACAATATATCAAAAGTGACATTATCGATAAAGTTCTCTTGCGGGATCTCCCCAGCCTCTATGGAATCAATGATATCCAAGAGTTGAACAGGCTTTTCACAACACTAGCTTACAACTCCGGTAACGAAGTAAGTTTGGAAAATTTGTGTCAATCATCTGGCGTAGCAAAAAACACTATCAAACGTTATCTTGAATACCTTGAAGCTGCATTTCTAATCCGGCGGGTTGAGAGAATAGATCAAAATGCAAAAAGATTCAAGAGAGCGATGTGTTTCAAGGTCTATTTAACAAATCCCTCCATGAGAGCTGCACTATTTGGACAAATTGATGCAGACTCCGATGCAATGGGATCGATGACTGAAACCGCGATCTTTAGTCAGTGGCAGCACAGTCGAGTGACTGAACTTTATTATGCGCGCTGGAATTCAGGAGAGGTTGATATTGTCCATTTAGATATTGCACAACAATCACCATCTTGGATTGTTGAAGTTAAGTGGAGTGACCGTCCCTATAAATCCTTCTCAGAGCTTGATAATTGTGTGGAATTTGTCAATAAGCATCCAAAAATAAGTCAGCCTCTTTTGGTAACTAGCAGAACTATTGAAGACAAAAATGTTCAGTATAGAGGAGTGCATTTCTCGTTCCAGCCATCTAGCCTTTATGCTTACTTACTTGGTGCAATCATTTTACGCAACATCGACAATAAAGATTTGCGACGGGTTATCCCGATGTGAGCGGAAAGGGAGAGTTTGGAATTGGGAAATAGGAATTCTGGGTGAACTTATCGCAACGTCCTACCCCAAAGCTAGACGTAGATGTTAGAATCTATTGCTATAGCTAGGGGTGCCTGAGATATCTATACACATTTATTCAGGCTGAGAACATACCCTTGGCACCTGAGCCTGGGTAATGCCAGCGGAGGGAAGCTGTTTATGATAGGAAATTGACTATGCGGACTGAATGGATTGCTAAACGTAGCGGACAAGAAAATGTCTCTCAGATGCACTATGCACGCAAGGGTGTAGTGACTGAAGAGATGGACTACGTTGCCAAGCGCGAGAATCTATCTGTAGAATTGATTCGATCGGAAGTTGCCCGTGGACGGATGATTATCCCTGCAAATACCAATCACCCGAACCTGGAGCCAATGGCGATCGGGATCAATTCTCGGTGTAAAGTAAATGCCAATATCGGCGCATCACCAACTTTTTCAGACATGAAAGAAGAAGTTGACAAACTGATGCTAGCGATCAAATACGGTGCAGATACCGTGATGGATCTGTCCACTGGTGGCGGGAATCTCGATGAGATTCGGATGGAAATCATCAAGAACTCTACCGTTCCAATTGGAACCGTACCAATTTATCAGGCACTAGAAAGCGTCCACGGTAGTGTGGAAAATCTCACCCCCGATGATTTCTTGCACATCATCGAAAAGCACGCCCAGCAGGGTGTTGACTATCAAACTATCCACGCAGGTATTTTGATCGAGCATTTACCACTAGTCCGCAATCGGATCACTGGCATCGTCTCCCGTGGTGGTGGTATTCTAGCCCGTTGGATGCTGCACTTCCACAAGCAAAACCCGCTCTACACCCACTTCGACGACATCATCGAAATCTTCAAAAAATGCGATGTGTCCTTCAGCCTGGGTGACTCTCTCCGTCCTGGCTGTACCCACGATGCCTCCGATGAAGCCCAATTAGCCGAACTCAAAACTCTCGGCAACCTCACCCGTCGCGCTTGGGAACATGACCTCCAAGTGATGGTAGAAGGCCCTGGACACGTCCCAATGGATCAAATCGAGTTCAACGTCAAAAAGCAAATGGAAGAGTGCTCCGAAGCTCCTTTCTATGTGTTAGGCCCACTGGTGACTGACATCGCTCCAGGCTATGACCATATCACCAGTGCGATCGGAGCTGCAATGGCTGGTTGGTATGGTACCGCCATGCTCTGCTACGTCACCCCTAAAGAACACCTGGGATTACCAAACGCTGAAGATGTCCGCAATGGTCTAATTGCCTACAAAATCGC
>JANNBD010000547.1:0-7028 GCA_031385105.1 Chamaesiphon sp. OTE_78_metabat_374 | reverse complement strand
GAATTCAAAGTTGCCAGCTCGCCCAGGGATCATATCTTGCTTGAGTCGGAAGGCGGGAATATAGAAGCCATGAATCACATCCTGCGCTTTGAGGATTAGGTGCGCCCGCTGATTTAGGGGGAGATGTAGTTCTGTGCTGGTAACTTTTTGGGCGGGATAGCGAAATTCCCATGCCCACTGTCTGGCGATGACTTCGATCTCATCTCCCGATCCTGTCATCGGCATCACCATCGCGGTATTATGGTCATGCTCCATTGGACCGCGAATTTCCATCTCGTCATAGATCCGGTAACTGTAAAAGGCAATCCCCATCACCAATACAAACGGAATTGCTGTCCAGACAATCTCTAACGGAATATTACCTTCGATCGGTGGCCCATCTCCAGCCTCATATTTACCAGCCTGTTGAAATAAGACAGCATAGACTAATGCCCCCACTACCCCTAGAAAAACAAAGCTACCAATCGTGACCAGGACACTAAATAATCGATCGATCAAAATAGATTCGGCTGAGGCTTGAGGCGGAAACCAGCTATAGGCTTGTTGTCCCACCCACCAGCTAATTGCCGCTATACCGATCGCGGCGACGACTAAAGTTAAGATTGTTTGTTTTTTCATCGTAAACTAACGTTGGGATCTTGTCCTAATCGCAATAGATGATCGGCGGTATTATGTACCCCAAATTCACCCGCTAAATGTGCGCCGAGGGTGCCGTGGACAAACATTAATCCAAAGATAAATAATCCAGCAAAAACATAGCTCCACTGTACCTGTCGCGACAAATCCTTGCGCCAAATAAATCGCTGATAGCCTCTCCAGATCGTCATTCCCACGATCCCAGCTAGCAGCACCACGCCGCCAACCCCGTGCCACAACATCGTCTCGAAAGCTTCTAAGCCCCAAGCACTTTTGACACCCGCTGGTGAGTCAGCTAGCATCACCTCATAAAATCCGGCGGCAACTGTAAAGAAGGTAATTCCCGCAGCGGCGACCATGTTATACCAGCCGACATCAAAGAAATTCGATCGCGTCGCCGGAATTGCTAACAATTTGAATACAGGCTTTTCGAGCGGAAATAATGCCCCAACAATGTCAAATCCGATCGCCACAATAAATAATCCCAGGGTGAGGTGGACTAAATTAGGATGAATGGGAATTGTGTAGGGTAAGCCATTCGCACCCACTTGCGCCGACACTCGATCTAGTAATTCTGGATTCATTTATTTACAATACTCCCTGCCGAATTGCCTCAACAACCTGGACAGTATGCAGTCCATACACCCATACCAACTTGTCGCCCAAATAAGTCTGATAGAATACTAACCCAGTTAGTAAAACGCCTACTGCTAAATAGGGCACAGGTACATGCTTGGGATCACGCGATCGCAATACATACCGCCAGCTAGTAATCCCAGCCAGGATCACCGATAACGACCAACCGATGATCGTATGCAGGCTCAGAGTTGACTCAACCGCACTGTAGGGTTCGGCTAAACCAGCTTCAACTTGTCCGAAAATTACAGCGATGAAAATCGAAATCGTCGCAAAAAACATATTCCACCAACTCACCTCATACATCCGATGGTTGCGGGTAAAATAACCGATCAAATCACAACATGCGGCAAATAACACCATCGCAATCACGAAGTGAACCACGATCGGGTGCATGGTATCAGGATAGGGTAGATTATGCTCATTTAAAGGCGGTAGATAGTCCAGCATGGCATTTTTCATACGTATAGCCTGGGGTTAAAGTCCTGCCGTAACTACTAATCACTATAACAATTTTGGCTAGAGACCGAATGTTAATAGACTTCGGTTGTGAACGTTTGACCTAGATCCATAGATGTTGCTAAGATGGTTGTCATATTTGAACACTATTCCGCTTTAAATATAGTAGATTCTTTTAAGAGGCAACATCATGACTGTCAAGCAACAGGTGAGAAGATCGCTCACTGGGTTATTTATTGGTATGGGATTAAGTCTTTCCCTGGTTGCTTGCGGCGGTTCCAGTCAGACAGGCACAACTGGGTCTGGAGCAGCACAGAAAAAAGATGTCGAAATCACTCTGGTGGGCTATGCCGAGCCCAAGGCTGCTCACGATCGAATTATCGAGAGGTTCGTTGTCAAATGGCAACAGGATCACGGCCAAAAAGTCACTTTCAGGCAGACTTATGGCGGATCTGGTTCTCAAGCCCGTGCTGTGATTGATGGTTTGCCTGCGGACATCGTACATTTAGCCTTGGGTGGTGATGTCAATAAATTAGCCGAAGCTTCTCTAGTAGCCAAGGACTGGGACAAAAAGCTACCAAATAATGGAATTGTCGCTCAGTCCGTGGCAGCAATTATTACCCGTCCAGGCAACCCTAAAAAAATTAAATCCTTTGCAGATCTAGCCCGCCCAGATGTCAAGTGGGTTACAGCTAATCCCAAAACCTCTGGCGGTGCGCGGTGGAATTTTTTAGCACTGTGGCATAGTACGATTAAGTCTGGCAGCAACGAAGCTAAAGCTACTGAGTTTGTCACCACCGCTTTTAAAAATGTGGTCGTGCAGCCCAAAGACGCGCGGGAAGCCACCGATGCCTTTGCCAAGCAAGGTCAGGGGGACGCGCTCCTAAACTATGAAAATGAGATCCTGTTTGCCAAAGATAAAGGTCAAGCTCTGGAATATGTAGTGCCAGAGGTGAATGTAGCGATCGATACGCCAGTGGCAATTGTGGATAAAAATGTCGATAAACATGGCAATCGTGAAGTTGTCCAAGCCTTTGCTCAATATCTATTTTCCCCTGAATCCCAAGCCGAATTTGTGAAGTTGGGTTATCGTCCAGCCGCCACCGCCGCACCAGATCCTCGATTTCCTAAGATCAAAAGCTTGGGAACCATAGCAGAATATGGTGGCTGGAAAAACTTTCAGAAAAAATTCTTTGACGATGGCGGCATCTACGACAAAATTCAATCTGGGAAATAATCATGAGCAACATCATCACCGCCCGTCTAGTCAAGTCCAAACCAGTTTGGAAAGTGTGGTTCGATCGGATCCGCTACCTCTCTTGGTCGTGGCGGCTGACTTGGTTTTACCTGAGTGCAATGCTGTTTCTGCCGCTGGGAGCAATGTTTGCCAAGGCTGGGAGCGATGGCTGGGAAAAATTCTGGGCAGTAGCCACCAGCCCGATTGCCCTCTCAACCTATGATGTTACGTTTGTGACTTCGCTGATTGCCACCCTAATCAATGGTTTATTTGGCACAGCGATCGCGTGGGTCTTAGTGAGATATGATTTTCCTGGTAAACGGATTATCGATGCTTCGATCGATCTACCTTTCGCACTACCAACTGCGGTCGCAGGGCTGACTTTAGCCAGTGTTTATAGTGAGAATGGCTGGATTGGGAGTTTATTCGCCCCATTCGGCATTAAAATCGCCTTCACCCGCTTGGGTTTGGGAATGGCAATGCTATTCATCTCGCTGCCATTTATCGTCCGAACCGTTCAACCCGTACTGATTGAGCTGGAAAAGGAGATTGAGGAAGCAGCCTGGTGTCTAGGAGCGTCGGACTGGCAGACTTTTCGCCAGGTGATTTTGCCCCCGTTATTACCTTCAATTTTGACAGGAATGGCTCTGGGGTTTTCCCGTGCGGTGGGAGAATATGGTTCGACCGTAATTATTGCATCGAATACACCTTTTAAAGATTTGATCGCCCCCGTCCTAGTCTTTCAAAGATTGGAGCAATACGACTATGCAGGTGCGACCACAATTGGGGTGGTGTTATTAGGAATATCGCTCGTATTACTGCTGGGAATTAATATTTTACAAGCTTGGGGACAGCGTTATGAAGACTAGTAACACCGCCAATACTTTAGTCCGTAAAGGGCCAGATCGAAAACCGCCAAATTGGGTTCCGATTGTCTTAATTGGACTATCGCTCGGATACATTAGTTTGATTATCTATATCCCGGCAATTAATGTTTTTTATCAAGCATTTCATAAAGGTGTTGCCCCATTTTTAGCAAATCTGACTCGACCGGATTTTCTCAGTGCGGTTAGAATCACATTATTGCTGGCTCTAGTTACTGTCCCGATTAATACGATCTTTGGTCTGTGTGCAGCTTGGTCGATCGCGCGGCACAAATTTCCTGGGCGCACATTATTATTGAGTATTATCGATCTCCCCTTGTCGATTTCTCCCGTAGTAGCAGGCTTGATGATTATGTTGCTCTACGGTCGTCAAGGCTGGTTTGGGGGCTGGTTTCAAGATCGCGGCATCGATATTGTCTTTGCGTTTCCAGGCATGGCTTTGGCAACCGCTTTTGTGAGTATGCCGTTTGTGGTCAGAGAGGTAATTCCCGTCTTGGAAGAGGCTGGCGTGGATCAAGAGGAAGCCGCTAGAACACTCGGTGCTAGCGATTGGCAGATATTTTGGCGGGTGACACTACCGAATATTCGCTGGGGGTTGATGTATGGGGTATTGCTGACCAATGCCCGCGCGATGGGCGAATTTGGAGCAGTATCGGTAGTATCGGGAAATGTGGCAAACACCACTCAAAGTCTGCCGTTATTTGTCGAAGAAGCCTACAAACAATATGAAACGGAAGCCGCTTTTTCTGCCGCAGTGTTACTTGCTTTACTTGCCGCAGTGACATTAGTTCTGAAAGAAATTTTAGAGCGCAAAACGCGAATTAAAGACAATTAAAATAATTAATAATTAATAATTAATAATTGGGTTTGAGGACGGGAATTTAAACTGCTACTCTTCCTTGATAACTTGATCAATGTTATTAGTCGATTGAGTCTGGATGGTGAGAACTACTCACCAGATTTCTAGTCTCTAAATATAGTACATGGGGCTATTTAGACGCTGAGATTCTAATGTTTTTGCTAAATCCTGGAGTGTATAACTAGTTAAAATATCATTGACAGAACTTTTGATTTCTTCAAAGGTTTGAACAATGACGGTTTTTTCCAAGGTGTTGGGCGTAGTTGGATCGATCTTTTTTTGATTGCCACCACCTTCGATCGCGAGTACTACATCTAAGAGGGTAATTTGCCAAAGTTCTTTGGCAAGTAGATACCCGCCTTTCATGCCCCGCTGACTGGAGATGATTCCTTGACGTTTGAGGAGAGTAAAAATCTGGTCGAGGTATCGCTCCGGTAATGATTGACTAGCGGCAATCTCATTTACCTTCAGGGGTTTACCCTGAGCTTGATGATTGGCAATTTCTAGCAGGGCAACTAAAGCATATTCTAGTCGAGAAGATAGTTCCATAAACACTTCGAGCGGATACTCTCCTAAAGATATCACGGTTTTCCGCTCGATTTATAGGGTAGATGGTAGAGATGGTTCTTAGTTCAGTCGCTCAATTAATTCGACAAATAACAGATCAGACAACTGTGATTGAACATCAGACTAGTTAACTTCCAATCGTTTGAGCATGGCTGCCCGTGCTCGATCAGCTAAACTGTCATCTAGTGGTGCAAGATTGATTTCAGTTTGATACTTATCTTGGAGTGCGGTTTTGATCATCCAGTCGGCGATGAAGGGGTTCTTGGGGATCAGTGGCCCGTGGGAGTAGGTGGCGATCGCATTGCGATAGAACGCGCCTTCAGTGCCATCTGTGGCGTTATTCCCAAACCCTTTGATGACTGTTCCCAAGGCTTCAGCATTGGGGCCGAGGTAGGTTCTACCACCGTGATTTTCAAACCCCACGATGATCGGTTTTTTGCCCCCTAGCAGCTCTGTTAGTTCGGCTGCGAGTCTTTTGGCAGTAATCTCGAATACGACGTTGCCAATGCAGCGAGGGGTGTCAATCCCTGGATGTTTGCTTTCAAGATCGATGATGCCCATGCCTTCGATCCGTTCGCCCAATCCTGGCTCGTAAAATCGGCCTAGCAATTGGGGCGAACCGCAGGTAAATACGCCTGGTGCGCCTGCGTCTAGTTTAGCTTTGATCGCTTCAGCTTTGGATCCAGCAAGGTCGCGCATGACGATTTCTTGCTGGCGATCTTGAGCACCACCACCTGTGACGATATCGACTTGGTGGATGACATCAGGGTGGGAATCGAGATCGTAGGGAATTATTTCAACGTTGATGCCTCGCCATTGGGCGCGTTGTTGGATGGCGATGACGTTGCCTCGATCTCCGTAGGTGCCCATCAGGGCGGGGTAGAGTACGCCGATTTTTAGTTCTAGGGGTTGGTTCATGTTTTTAACGCGAAGGGCGCGGAGGGGTTATTTTGTTTAGTTGGGGATTGTTGGGGCAACCTTTCAATGTGTAAAATCAGCTTGCCTGTGATGACGTACATTCGCGATCGACTGGTACATTCGGTATTGGTTTTACCCCACCCTTCGACAAGCTCAGGGACCGCCCCAGCCCTCCCCTTGCCAAGGGGAGGGAGTAAGAGCAAGCCCGTATCCTCAGCTACCTTTGTATACACAAGTTATTTGAATTGCTGCGTAGGTTGTTTACCCCACCCCAGCCCTCCCCTTGCCAAGGGGAGGGAGCAAGAGCTACCCCTTGGCAAGGGGGGGTTGGGGGGGTAAACCCATCAAAACTGAATTCTAGCTGACTTATGTAGCAGGGTAGCCTTGGAAAGGAGGGTTGGGAGGAGAACATACTAGAGAATCTTCTTACCTGTGAGGATTTCGCGCACGTCTAGCATGGCGGTGTAGGTGGGGATGACGTGGAGGATTTCGGTGGAGGGGGTGAGGGATAGGGCGGTGTCGATGGCTTCTTTGAGGTTTTCTTTGACGATCAGTTTTGCGTCGCGATCGGGGTTGGTTTTGCTGTATTCTAGGCGAAGTGCCATGTCAAATACTCGATCGCCGCTGACGACGATTGTGCCACCAGATTGGACATATTTTTCGGTATCTACGTCCCAAATCCAGGATACATCAGCACCATCGGCGATGCGATCGTTTAGTACCATGAGGCTGACTGAGCCGCCGCCGTCTAGTTTGACTTGGTTGACTGCGCGGATGGTTTCATTCATACTGGCAGGATTTTTGGTGAGTAAAATCCGAACTTTTTTGCCGT
>JANNBD010000530.1:0-3262 GCA_031385105.1 Chamaesiphon sp. OTE_78_metabat_374 | reverse complement strand
GCGGTGAGCGATGCGGAGAAAGTTCCTCCGCACAGCACCCTTTGCAGCCCTTGCACCTTCTCGTCTCATCTCTATATTCATCATGTCAAATTCCGACCGAAGCTATCGCAAACGTGTTGTTATTACTGGTTTGGGTGCAATTACGCCCATTGGAAATACTTTATCGGAATATTGGGAAGGCTTGGTGACTGGACGGAATCGGACTCGCCCGATTACGCACTTCGATCCATCCAGACATGACTGTCGGATTGCTGGCGAACTCAAGAATTTTGATCCCCTCATCTATCTCGAAAAGAAAGCGGCCAAACGGATGGACAGGTTTGCTCAGTTGGCGGTATGTGCCACCAAGCAAGCCCTCGCGGACTCTGGCCTGACGATCGATAGTACCAATGCCGATCGAGTCGGTGTTACGATTGGGACTGGCATTGGCGGACTCAAAGTCCTCGAAGACCAGCAAGAAATTTATCTCACCAAAGGGCCGAGTCGCTGTAGTCCATTCATGATTCCGATGATGATCGCCAATATGGCAGCAGGACTAGTGGCGATTGAAGTCGGAGCCAAAGGCCCCAACTGCTGCACCGTCACCGCCTGTGCCGCAGGCTCAAATGCGATCGGTGAAGCTTTTAGACTAATTCAGGGTGACTACGCCACAGCGATGATTTGCGGCGGTACAGAAGCAGCGATTACGCCTCTGGGCATCGCCGGATTTGCGGCTTGCAAAGCAGTCTCGACCCGCAATGACGATCCGCTCCATGCTTGCCGCCCCTTTGATACTGGGCGCGATGGATTTGTCATGGGTGAAGGTTCTGGCATCTTGGTAATTGAAGAACTCGAACACGCCCTCAATCGGGGCGCGAAAATCTACGCCGAAATCGTCGGCTATGCGATGACCTGTGATGCGTATCACATGACTGGGCAGACTCCTGGCGGTGTCGATGCCGCCCGCGCCATGTCCCTCTGCCTCAAAGATGCCGGACTACCCCCCGAATCCGTTAGCTATATCAATGCCCACGGTACCAGCACCCCCATCAACGATCCCACCGAAACAAACGCAATCAAAACCGCGTTGGGCGATCATGCCTACAAAATCGCCGTCAGCTCAACTAAATCGATGACTGGACACCTGCTCGGCGGTGCAGGCGGGATTGAGGGAGTTGCCTCTGCCCTAGCTATCCATCACAGCATGATTCCCCCCACCATCAATCTAGAGCATCCAGCGGAGGGCTGCGATCTTGATTATGTTCCCCACGTCAGTCGCGCCGCTACCGTCGATGTCGTTCTATCCAATTCCTTTGGCTTTGGCGGACATAATGTGACCCTGGCGTTCAAAAAATACCTGTAGATGGGAAGAGTTATCAGTGTGGCTTTGTTGATTGAGATGGCGGTGCAGTTGCTGGTACACTCTGTGGTTGGGCGATCGTCAACCATCAACTGCTTCAATCGATCGTGCCCTAACCCACTAATTTTTTAAAGCGTTTCTTTCCAACTTGTAAAACCTTGCCGACGAGTTCAGTCGCATCATCATAGGTGAGTTCAATATCGGTAATCGGGTGCCCGTCTAGTTTGACGGCGTTGCCTTGAATTTGGCGTTTGGCATCGTTGCTGCCGGAACACAAGCCGCTGGCGGAGAGGATTTGGAAGATTTTGGCGGGAAATGGGATTGCCGAAATCGAGAATTCGGGGATACTATCGCCACCTGCATTTTGACCTGGCTTGGTAATCAGGGCGATCGAGTCAGCTTGAGCTTGAGTTGCTTGGGCGGCACCGTGGTATTGAGTCACTACCGTGAGGGCTAGCAGTTTCTGCGCCGCTCTGGGGTTGTCTGGCAGCTCGTCGAGGGAGAGGTCAGTCAAGAGCGTAAAGTAATCTTTGATGATGTTGTCGGGCGTTTTCTCTAGCTTGGAGTACATGCTGAGAGCATCTTCTCCCAATCCCACATAGTTATTGAGGGATTTGGACATTTTTTGGACTCCATCGGTACCGAGCAAGATCGGCATCAGTAAGCCAAATTGAGGCGTTTGTCCAAAGTGGCGTTGAAGATCCCGCCCGACGGCTAAATTAAACTTTTGATCGGTACCACCGAGTTCGACATCAGCTTTCACAGCTACGGAGTCATAGCCCTGCATTAGCGGGTAGAGAAATTCATGGATAAAGATTGGTGTTTCTTTTTCGTAGCGCAGTGCAAATCCTTCTTTAGCCAGCATCTGGCTGACTGTCATGGTGGAGAGTAGTTCGAGGGTTTGTCCCAAGTCTAATTTGGATAGCCATTCGGAGTTGTAGCGAACTTCCAATCGCCCAGGGGTGTCAAAATCGAGAATCGGGCGAACCCTGTCGAGATAAGCTAGAGCATTGGTAGTAACTTGCTCTGGGGTGAGTTGCTTGCGAACTTCTGATTTACCCGTCGGATCGCCAATGCGGGCGGTAAAATCACCGATAATGAGGACAGCCGTATGTCCGGCATCTTGAAATGATCGCAACTTCCGCAGTGGGATACTATGTCCGAGATGAATATCTACCCCAGTCGGATCGATACCGAGTTTGATCCGCAATGGTCTATCTGTTTGCGCTAATCTCTGGGTCAAGTTTTCACCAGGATCGGTAGAATTTAGCTGATCGGGAAAAATCTCAGTCATGCCCCGAAATAACCACTCGAACCGATTTGACGCTGGCACAGATACACTCACAGTCATATTAAATGATGAAAATCAAACAGGATTTCAAAACAGTTGCAAGTTTAAGCTTATTATAATTACTACAGAAACTGAAGTATTTTTTCCGCCCTCGCCAATATTCGTCAGCGACCAATCGAACTAAATCAGCGATCGCTAGTCTATAATCACATTGAAACAACCAAGCCTAGATTAAAACCAGAGCCTAAAAGCCTAAAGCCTAAATAAATTCCAAAGCCCAAAGCCTAAAGCCCAGAGCTTAAAGCCTAAATAACCCTACCCCTAACCCTAACCAAGTGTCTTCTAGAGCCTTAAACAAAAAGAAACCTAAACCGATGAGACAACCAGAGGAGCGTGGCTTCTTGGGTGGGATCAGTCAAATCGCGGGTGGTACCATTTTGGGTGTCACGATGCTAACCAGTTCTGTCATCGCTGGTGGCTTGGTAGGGTTGGCGATTAGCTTCCGCAACTTACCAGATGTACGGGTGCTCCGCAGCTATGCACCGACGGAAACGACCTATATCTACGATGTCAAAGGGGTGCAACTGGCGAGTCTCCATGATGAAGCCAATCGGGAAGTAGTTCCACTCGAT
>JANNBD010000473.1:0-7680 GCA_031385105.1 Chamaesiphon sp. OTE_78_metabat_374 | reverse complement strand
AGAAGCCGAAGCCAAAACAAAATTAATCATACTCGCTTCCTAGTTTCAAATTAGACATCTAGAGTAGTGAGTGGATAGTGGATAGTGGATAGTGAATTACAAACGTCTATTTATTATGTGGGAAGGGAGAAGTTAAATTAGCTAACTAGTACTGAACTGCGGAAGTCAAGATACCCTTTATTTCTCCCAGTCTCCCAGTCTCCCAGTCCTCTCGAAATAGTAACTAGATTTACTCCGCCCAGTACTAGGCAACACTAAATGAAGAGACTACTTCATTGAAGACTTGTTTCATTTTGCCCCAACGTCGATCGGTTGTGGACGCATTGAAGGTAAATAATTTGCCCCGACTGACAACTACACTCGCAATATTATGTCTCAGTCCAGTAGGTGACTTGACCTCATATTCGAGGAAATAGTAGGTTTTGCCTTTAGCTTCCTTAGCTTCAGCACTAATTAATTCAGCTTCCCGTCCCGATCCTTCAGGTGCGATCGCATTTTTGCCTAGTTTATAGCCCACGTCAGTAGCTGTACCGAGATCGCTCAATTTTTTGTCTTTATCAACTTGACTGATCACCACACTGACATTTTCGCTCGATTCAATCAAGTCATGGAAAATAATATCCGCGCCCTTGGTCGTTTTGACAGCCACCCAGCCATTAGGATAGAGGAATTTGTAACCATCACCTGTATCGATATATCCCTGTAGTCCCGCCGCTTGAGCTGGCACAACGTTAGTTTGGAATATAATTGCTAAGGCTAAAACCAATGACACGGTAACTTTTTTCCACATGGGTGATTAATTTAATATTGTATGCATCGTTGACAATTATATACGCTGACGGTTGGCTGAATTGGAGATGGAGAAATAGGGTAGATCGGAAATTATGCCGCGTTACTGAACAGAAAATGAGTCATTTCGCCGCAGATCCCTTCTAACTCAGTTAGGCTGGCTGCTGGCAATCCAAACTCAACATAGCTAAGTACTTCTTCCCACGCCTGAAGCTCTGCCATCGTCGTGACTTGACGCAATTTTTCAGCATAAAAATTGTACCAAAATAGCGGTGCTGTGTTGTCGTATTTCTTCCAGCGTTTGCGCCATGCGCGGACATCGCGATGATTTGGTAAAGCTACGCCAATAATCGGTGGTAAGTCTGCATAGCTGACGAATGTACTGGTCTTTTTGCCAACAACATGCACCACATATCGCCAGCAGTTGACTTTGTAAATTTCATCTGCCGATCGCTTTAGATGCATGGCTACGGAAGCTTTTGTCACAAATCGACTTTGAGGATTGGTAACGAGAGTGACTGGTTTGGGTGGAGCTAGTAACATTTGAGGACACCAACGAGGATGGATGAACTATTGGTGATGCAATTAATTTAGTTGAGAATTGAGAGTTGAGAATTTAAGATCCCACAAGTGCAAGTTGAGAGAAATCGAAATATTTTAAGGCTAGGTAGATTTATCTATATTATAGTACAGTTTTACTAAAATAACAACCTCGGAGTTAAATTGTATGCTAGATTTCGATCGAAACTCAAGCCCCTAGATATGGCGTAGCGCAGAGATTCAGACGCTAATTGTGGTTAAATTTAGGGGTTTTGGAATTCAGGTTGCTAGAGATAGAGTAGTCAGGGTCAAAATTGGGAAAAATAAGAGTAACGACTGATTTCTAGATTGCTGTCATCAGGAGTAATCCGCAGCAATTTACAAAGATTAACCCTCAACCGAAAATTATGCCTACTCTTGTCTCCTCATCACCAATTCAGCGATTGACGGCAAATATTGCCCAACAGATTGTCGGCAAAGATCGGCCAATCCAGCTTGTGTTGACAGCTTTGCTATCGGGCGGACATGTATTGCTCGAAGATGTCCCTGGAGTGGGGAAGACTTTGCTGGCTAAATCTCTGGCGAAATCGATCGATGGCAAGTTTCAGCGGATTCAATGTACCCCAGATTTGCTACCTTCGGATATCACGGGCACCAACATCTGGAATCCAGGTAGTCGAGAGTTTGAATTTATACCTGGGCCAGTATTTACCAATATTCTACTAGCTGACGAAATCAACCGCGCTACTCCCCGCAGCCAATCAGCCTTACTAGAAGTGATGGAAGAACGGCAGGTGACACTAGACGGACATTCTCGTCCAGTATCGGCACCGTTTTTTGTGATTGCGACCCAAAATCCGATCGAATCTCACGGCACATTTGCACTGCCAGAAGCACAAATGGACAGATTTGCGATCTCTCTCAGTCTGGGCTATCCCGAAGCAAATGAAGAGCTGCAAATGCTCCAAGGATTGGCTACAGGGGGATCTGTCGCGAGTTTGGAGCCTTGCATTACCCTAGAGCAACTCCAAGCCATCCAGCAGCAGTGTCAGCAGGTCAAGGTAGATCCCGCGATTCAGCAGTATATCGTCGATTTAGTTCGGGCAACTCGCAATGATAGCGAAATTAGCCTTGGAGTCAGTCCGCGCGGCTCTGTAGCTCTTTATCGCGCGACGCAAGCCTGGGCATGGCTGCAAGGGCGAGCTTACGCGCTGCCAGATGATGTCAAAGATCTGGCTCTCTATGTGCTTTCTCATCGAGTTATTGCGACAGGTGGTCGGCGTGGGAGTCAGGTGATTGCCCGATTGCTGAAGGAGGTTCCGGTGAAGTAGGGATTAGGGATTAGGCTTTGGGGTTTAGGGTTTAGGGTTTAGGGTTTAGTTTTGTAGGTTGGGTTGAAGAATGTTGGCGAAGCCTTTCCGAAGGAAACAACCCAACATTAAGGTGTTTGTGTGGATGTTGGGTTTTCTCCTATGGGAGACGCTACGCGTTGGCAACGCCTGCGCTTTGCGCTTACGAGGCTCAACCCAACCTACAGCTAAAGCCTAATCTCTAAAGCCTAGCCGTGAACCAACTGTCGATAATCCTGGAGAAATTGCTGAATCGAGGGATCTTTGTCAATCAATGTAGCTAGCATTCCTAATTGTCCACGCGATCGCAGTAAGCCTAACAGATCGGAGATAAATAGCTGTACCCATTCCGTGGTAGCGACCTGAATCAGCCATTGAAAAGCACAGCAGGCTCGATCGGCAGTGGTAGCATGAACAGTTAAACCGATCGCTGTAGCATAGCGTGCCGAAGGTTCGAGAGGGAAGGAAATATCATCGCCTTTGCCTTCAAAGATCGGTTCCAAATCAGGCAATGTTTGGTACATTACCAAAAAAGATAGAAACTCAGCATAAGCTGCTGCACCAATGGCAGGAGATAGATCCAGCCCGTTGTGGTGAAGACTATTTGCCATCATCCACGATCTTGGCGAACACCAAGCAGGTTGTTGGGGGTCGATTTTGTGCAATAGGGTGGGGCGGAAAGACAAGAACGAAATAATTTGCTCGTGGACACCCTCGCCGAGAGCGTAGGCTTTGAAACTCTCAAAGTCTGCTTCCACTTGCAGGTGTAAGAAGCGATTAGCCAGAGGAGCTGGCATTTCAAATACGCCTGCGCGATCTTCGCGCCGATTTCCAGCAGCCCAGACGAACCAGTCATCGGGCACAGTATAAGAACCGACGCGACGATCCAAAATCAGTTGCTGTGCCATGCCCTGCATCGCAGGTGGAGCCATATTAATTTCATCTAGAAATAGAATCCCGCGTCCTTGAGTCGGCAAAAACTCTGGTGGAAACCATCTGGAAACACCATCTTCGGCAACGGGTAGCCCGCGCAGGTCAGTTGGAGCCAATTGGCTCAATCGAACATCAATAAATTCAAGCTGGTGTATTGCTGCGAGCTGTCTGACAATACTAGACTTGCCAATTCCTGGCGCACCCCAAATCATCGTACTGATTTTGAGGTTATTGGTGATTAAACGATCGAGATAAGTCTTTAAATCTTCTGGGTTCATTGGATCGGGGTTGTTGAGATATTTGGGTGTTTGAAATTGAGATTACCTCCGATTTTTACCATTGCAGTAACTTGCGTAATTCATCTCGAATCTGGGCTGACGTGTTGGGGTTGCCAGCAAAAGAATCATACATTAGTCTGTCAATTTGGCTGGGATTGCGATGGTTTGCCCGCATTTTCTGCCACACCTGCTCGATCATTGGGCTGGGTGTATTCTGATGCCGAATCACAGCTAGTTGGAGCGGCTCCCACTCAGTTTGGGCTAGTTCTGCTAGTTGACTGGAGCTTGTCGCGCTTTGTTTTGCTAGCCACAGGGATTGGGCTGCTGATTCACTCGGCGCGAGATGCATCTGGATCAACAACCGAGGGTTGAGCTGGGGATGAAGTGCTACTAATGTCACAAAAGTAGCGTCACCAACCTGACTGTATTTACGCAAAATCTGTTCGAGCACATCGATTGGTGCCTGGGCATTTTCAGCGACGACTTGAGCGACACCGCTACTGATTTTGAGGATCTCGGCGAGGAGATAATGCGGTGTATTCGGGTGTGCGGCGATGGCTCTGATCAATTCCCGATCTTGATGGCGGGACTTCCGTGCCAAATTTTCGAGTAATTGGCTGGGAGTATGGACGTTATAAGCTACAGCCAACCAGAGACTGTAGTCCTGTTGGCCGATCGCATACTCCATAAAATTCTGCGGCACCTGAGCGCATTGCAGCAAACTAGTCAAAGTCGCATGGGGCAACTCAGCCGCTAGTTGCAACTGTTCCAACTGCAACAGTTGAAAAATTGGATTGTTCAAGATGGCTTCGGGAAAATCTAGCCCCAATTGCCAGAGGATGTCTGTTGGAGTGTTGGGATTGCTAGCGACTAGTAGTCGTAAGTCCCAATCTTTTCCGGTCGCGATTTGCCGCAGTGATTGCGGATCGCTGTTTGGATCGATCGCTATTTGAGCACTCGGTGCTCTGGAAGCGACGGATTTAGTAGTTTTTACAGCTACTATCTGCTCTGCTGTTGATTCCATTATGGACTTTTCGATCTCTGCTTACTCAAAATTTAGAGTACCCAGATTGAAACCTAAAGAAAACATAACAGTTTATTTTTGACAATATTCCGCTCAAAATTGCAATTTTATGGCGACAGTGGAATCTGTCAAAGTACTGTTAGCACTGTATTTCTTGAAAAAAAATTGACCTTTGAGTTTAAAATAGAAAGTTGCATCTTCCACCTCTCAATCGCATATGTTCAATTCTCCACCCCGTCCGACGATTCCTGCGGCTACTTGGCAACGTCAGTTTAATCAAGATTGGGCACAGCCCTACACTGTGCGCTATGAAAGCAATCTCGATGATGGCCCGTTTCATGGGATGCCACTGGGTGGATTTGGGGCGGGGTGTATTGGCAGATCCCATCGGGGCGAATTCAATCTGTGGCACATCGACGGTGGTGAGCATATCTTTCAAAACCTTGCGGCTTGTCAGTTCAGCGTCTTTGAACAGGCTGGAGATCAAACTCAAGCCTATGCAATGTCTACCGTTGCACCAGAAAACGGCAGCCTGAGTCGATGGCAATGTTATCCTCAGACAACCCCAGCAGGTCAGTCAACAGGCACATATCAAGCTTTATATCCTCGAAGCTGGTATGCTTACGAAAACGTCTTACAGGCGCAATTAACCTGCGAACAGTTCTCACCAATTTGGGCGGACAATTATCAAGAGACTTCTTATCCGATCGCCATATTCGAGTGGACAGCCCATAATCCCACGGAAGCACCAATTACGCTCAGTATCATGCTGACGTGGGAAAATACCGTCGGCTGGTTTGCAAATACTAATCCATCGAGCAAGGTGGAGATTCGGGATGATGGTAGTCCAGTTTATGATTATCAACCCCGCATGGGTGAAAGTGAGGGCAATTACAATCAGTGGATTGTGGACAATTATCGGGTCGGTTGTCTATTAGATAAAGCACATAAATTAGACACACCCAGTGAAGGTGAAGGTCAATGGTCGATCGCCAGTATTGCTAATCCCAGTGTCGAAGTTTTTTACCATTCGCGCTGGAATCCGATCGGTGATGGTAGCGATATTTGGAATAGTTTTGCTGCTGATGGTTCGCTACCGGATATTGATGATGAAACTCCGGCAAAATCGGGCGAACGAATTGCAGCGGCAATTACGATTCGGTTTACGCTCAAGCCTGGACAAACTAAAAAAATTCCGTTTATTTTGGCTTGGGATTTTCCAGTTACCGAGTTTGGTAAAGGCGTAAATTATTATCGTCGCTACACCGATTTCTTTGGTCGATCGGGTGAAAATGCCTGGGCAATAATTCGCACTGCCCTCAAGCATTACGATCGCTGGCAACAGCAGATCATCGACTGGCAGCAACCAACACTCGATCGATCCGATCTACCTGATTGGTTCAAGATGGCGTTATTTAATGAGCTGTATTTACTCACCGATGGCGGCACACTTTGGACAGCAGCAGACGATCGCGATCCGGTGGGACAGTTTGGTGTATTAGAATGTCTTGATTATCGCTGGTATGAAAGTTTAGATGTCCGTTTATATGGCTCCTTTTCCGTGCTATTGCTCTGGCCAAAATTAGAGAAATCAATCCTGATTGCTTTCGCCCGCGCCATCCCTGCGGAAGATACTAACCCTCGCTTAATTGGCTACTACGTCCAAACTGCATTCGGCTACGAAGATCGTCCCCAAAATGTCGATCAATCCGAGATGATGGCACCCCGCAAAACTCTCCATGCCACTCCCCACGATCTCGGCGCACCGAATGAACACCCGTGGGAGAAAACTAACTATACCTGCTATCAAGATTGCAATCTGTGGAAAGATTTAGGCAGTGATTTTGTCCTGCAAGTTTATCGTGCCTATGTATTTACAGGTAAAACTGATGTTGAATTTCTCGCCGAATGTTGGAGTGCAATTGTCGATACCCTCGCCTACCTAAAACAATTCGATCTCGATAACGATGGGATGATCGAAAACTCCGGCGCACCCGATCAAACCTTTGATGACTGGCGACTTCAGGGCATTAGTGCCTACTGCGGTGGACTCTGGCTAGCTGCATTGGAAGCGGCTATTTCGATCGGTCAGATTCTCACGGCATATCCCGAACCACTTACCCCCAACCCAGCCGAAATCATCCCTCAGTACCAAGCCTGGTTAGAGGCAGCCAAGCCAATCTATCAAGAAAAACTCTGGAATGGCAGTTACTACAGCATCGATACAGACAGCGGCTCCGAAGTAGTAATGGCGGATCAGCTCTGCGGTCAATTCTACGCCAAGCTGCTTGGACTAGCTGATATTGTGCCTCTAGATTGCGCCAAAACTGCCCTAGAAACCGTCTATCAATCCTGTTTCCTCAATTTCCAAGGCGGCAAATTTGGAGCTGCCAACGGGGTCAAAATCGACGGCTCACCCTCAAATCCTAAGGATACCCATCCCCTAGAAGTCTGGACAGGGATTAACTTTGGTATTGCCGCCTTTTTAGTCCAAATGGGAATGCGGGATGAGGGTTTGAAATTAGCCCAAACGATCGTCGAGCAAGTTTATACAAACGGGTTGCAATTCAGAACGCCGGAAGCGATTACTTCGGCTGGAACCTTCCGCGCCAGCCACTATCTCAGAGCGATGGCAATTTGGGGAATTTATCACACCTGGGGCAAAGGCTAGTGATTAGCTGTAAAATCCTGACCCTAAACTGGCACAATAAGAGAGATACCCTGCCGCAATCCGTGTCATGATTTTCCCCAGTTTCGATCGATTCAG
>JANNBD010000468.1:0-17256 GCA_031385105.1 Chamaesiphon sp. OTE_78_metabat_374 | reverse complement strand
GTAGAAGATATTAACGTGAGGCGGAACGTACTTACTAGCAATATCGTCAGAGATTGCTTGGATTTCTAACCGTTCGTCAAACCATTTGAAGGTTTTACTGTTTGTAACTTGCTTGGTAAACATTGACGGGTGCCGTGCTTCTCTCTAATGTCGTATTGTAAATTATAACGTCAGCGGGATCGTAATCCTGTGACTAAAGATAATGGCTTGGGTAAGATATCCGATCTTGCCGAGCAACAATGCCAAAGGCAGAGCCACTGATCACAAATATTCCCAAAATTGGTTAGTTTAGTAATACTTGATTGACAATCTCTCATCTACACCTATACAAAATTTAACACACCTCGAATGGAGAGTGGTACTGATCGTGAAAGCTAGTTTCTGGTTTGGTTGGATTTTGAGCCTGCAAGTGGCTCTATTTTGTTGCTGGGGAACGCCTCCAGCCAATGCTTTTACGCCAGAGCAACAATTGGTGCTGCAAGCTTGGCGGACGGTAAATCAGGCTTATTATGATAATAGTTTCAATCATCAGAATTGGTGGTTGACCAGAGATAGCACGATGAAGCAGCAATTTCCGACGGAGGAAGCGGCTTATCAGGCGATCACCAAAATGATCGCTACTCTAGACGAGCCGTTTACGCGGCTGCTCCGTCCCGAACAGTATCGTAGCCTCAAGGTCAATACCGCTGGAGAACTGTCTGGAGTTGGCTTGCAAATCGGCGTGAAGGCGGGTACCGAGTCGATCGAAGTAATTGCCCCGATTGCTGGCTCCCCAGCGGCTCAGGCGGGGATTTTGCCCCATGACATCATCCTCAAGATCGATGCGGTACCGACATCAGAGTTGACACTTGATACTGCGGCGGTGAGGATGCGCGGGGAGACTGGCACCAATGTTAGTTTGATCGTCCAAACATCCGAGCAGCCGTCGCGGGAAGTAATTTTGATTCGGCGGAAGATCGAACTCAATCCCGTCACTGCCGAACTCCACACTGAAAATGGTCGCAAGGTTGGATATCTCAGGCTAGCGCAATTTAGTGCCAAAGCCGCTGAAGAGCTGGGTGAGAATATTACCAAACTCAAACAACAGGGAGCAACTGGCTATGTCCTAGACCTCCGCAATAATCCAGGCGGACTGGTGCAGGCTGGGGTCGAAATCGCCCGTCAGTGGCTGAATGAAGGGACGATCGTCTATACTGTCGACAGGCGTGGTGCGATTGATGCGATCGAGTCTACAGGTACAGCTCTGACTGATGCGCCGCTAGCAGTACTAGTCAATGAAGGTACCGCCAGTGCTAGCGAAATTCTGGCCGGAGCATTGCAAGATAACAGACGAGCAAAATTGATTGGTACTAAAACATTTGGCAAAGGTTTGATTCAATCTCTATTCGATTTGCCCAATGGTAGCGGATTAGCTGTTACGGTTGCTAAATATGAGACTCCCAATCATCATGATATTCACAAATTGGGAATCACACCCGATCGAATCGTCCCAACTCCAGAAATTGGCGTGGAGCTTGCAGCAACAGCGCAGGATACCCAATATTTAGCTGCGGTAAAGGAGCTAGAAGCTAGGAGTTAGGATCTCTAGGGGTGGCTTTATAATACTGCTTACAACGAAGCCAGTAGTTCACTTCTAACCAATCCAACCACTCTCAAATCTATGAATGCTCATACATAGATTGCACTCACTCTAAAAAATACCAAATCACAACCAGATAATCTCATGATAGACCTCCAAAACTTACGAGAACGAATCGCTCAAGTAGAAACAAAACGCGCATTGCTGCTGACATATCAGGCAGATCCCAAACTCAGCACTTTATCGCTAGATATAGACCAAGCTCTAGTTGAGATGGACGATCTGATGATCGAGTTTAAGCAGACTTTTCCGCAGGGGATTGTCGAACCCCCAGTAGTTTAGGATTTACTTGCTGCTCAGTGACAAACTGGACATTTGGGCTGGTTGATGGCTAGTGAATGACAAATATTTACTGCTTGAATGGGAAAGGAGTAAAGTAAGCATGAACTACGGGTCGTGGCATCGCGCTGAGGGATTGCGTCAGCACATTTATGTAATCATGTAAAATCTGACTGGACATCTCAACAAATTTTATTTAACATGAGGGGAATAATTAGCGTTTTATTGCAGCAAGATACACCACTAATTATTCCTAACTGATCGTAGCTATTTAGAGACTGTCAGTGCTCTAACTTCAACGGTGAGGTTTTCTTCTACCACCATCCACAACTTTGCCATCATTCGTGATTAATCTTTCCACCAACTCAGTTATCTCAGCTTGTTTTACTGCTCAAAAGTGCAGTGAACGAGATTTGTGGCAACCAGAGCAAAATTGTGGTGAGGTATCGATCGTGAAAACTGCGGCTATCTACTCACAGCACCTACAACTATTAGACTATTGCGGGAACACAACTGTCATAACACCAGCATTGATGTTGTTCAGTTAAAAAAATAACAAGAAACAAACTTACATCTTCTTGTGACCCCCGCTTGTCTATCGCTAGACAACGGGGGTTATTTGCTAACAGGCTAAAAATCATGAAACAAGCCACAATTGGAATCTCAGATCACAAGTCATTCGATCCTGTACAGTCAACTTCATCTGTACTAAATAATTCTGTCGTTGTATTTTCAACCAATTATTTACCAATGGCGCGAATCAATATCCGACGGGCTGTCGCGCTACTAATTAGCGGTAGAGCAGAGGCATTGGATCTAGAAGATACTAAACTCGTATGGGTATTGAGATCGCCATCAGTTGCGATCGAAGTTCCTCATCATATTCGCCTAAAAATCACTACTTCGGAACGGTTGTGGAAACTGCCAAGCGTCAGTCGCCGCGAATTACTTAGGCGGGATGGACATCGCTGTCAGTATTGTGGGAGCACTAAACACTTGACAATCGATCACGTCATTCCTCGTTCCAGAGGTGGTACTCATACCTGGGATAATGTGGTGATTGCTTGCGAAACTTGCAATCACAAGAAGGGTGATAAATACCTAAGTGAAACGGCAATGGCACTCAAAACGAAGCCCAAAGCTCCCATGCATCCGACGGTAGCTTTTGCCGAGCAGTTCTGGCAAAGTCGTGGCGATCGAGAATGATTTGGCAACCACTCCTAGATCGAGCCTTAAACCTATTTCTCAAGCCAAATTGTCCGATGTGCGATCGATCGACACAAGCTGTTTTCTGTAAGTACTGCCACCGCCAGATTCAAGATTGCCAATTGCCGCAACCCGATCGATATTGGCAGGGAAGTTTACCATTATTTGCCTGGGGTAAGTATGAAGGATCGGTCAAACAATCGATCGGTAAGTTAAAGTATGATGGCAACCAATCGATCGGCAATCTCTACGGTGAATGGTTGGCAGCTAGTTGGCAAAAGCACACTCTGACCAAGTTATCAACTAAATTAGTCGTCATTCCGATTCCGCTCCATCCTGATAAATTAGCAAGTAGAGGCTTTAATCAGGCTGAGTTAATTGCACGGGGGTTTTGTCAGGTGACAGGTGCAAAATTAGACTTGAGCTTACATCGAACTCGATCGACTGTAGCTCAATTTGGACTATCAAAATCAGCCCGTCAGGAGAATGTTGCGGATGCATTTAGACTAGTAAATTCGCCGTTAAAACCTGGTGATACAGTATTACTGATTGATGATATTTACACCACTGGTGCAACTGTTCGATCGGCTGCTGCGGTAATTCGATCGATTGGCGTGAATGTCTGTGGAGTCGCCGTAATTGCCACGGGACGGGATAATTAGATTACTCAAAAATTGGATAGAAATCGGCTGAGATCTAGCTGGTGGGCAGTGCCCACCCTACACCTTCAACCCAACCTACAGATTTATTCACCATCCACCATCCACCAATCTACTTCAACTGACAAGAACTCCGAAAATAATCCAACTCAGGTTCTTGCCAAGAAAAAGCAAAGTGACTAATCGAATTAATCTGAGGTGAGGCGCGGCGAATGGCATCCATCTGTACTTCTAGCGATGGACGACCTTCTACAGGCTTGCCCCACGTTCCGGCTAATGCCGGAACCACATTAACATTGGGTGGTGCAAAGCTGACAACCCGACGAACTTGTTCGGCGATACAATCGCCACGATTGCAGGTAGCATAAGCCATTGGATGCCACTCGCCAGTCTGGAACCTGTCCCACGGTTGTAGGCGCGAATCATAGCCTCTCCTACCTACTGGTTGATTTGCTTCGGGAAAGAATACTGAGCCGGACTTAATTCGCTGTTGATCCACAGGTGCCACAGCTTTTTGGAGGAACTTAACTACACCGTCGCTGGCATGAGAAAGAGTGAGTTGCCATAAATCCCACTCAATCCACGGGAATTTATCCTCGTAGGACATGCTGATTTCGCCCTCCATTGGAGTCCGACCCTGCCACAGGGGTGAAACCTCGTTGGGATAGAGTTTGTCCACCTCCTTGAGGTCATTAATCGTGATCGTGCCCTTATTGAGAAATCGATCGATCAAGTCCGTACCTTTGCTATTTTGAGCTAGGGCGGCGAGAGTTTGCCGAGATTCATCGCTATAAATCCATAAATCTTTGACTTGACTGGCGATCGATTGGGCACCTTGTCCCCGTGGAAACCGAATATAATCAAATAGCACACCGTCAGGACGACGGCGGACGACCTCACGGACTAGCTTCTCGTAATCAGCGCGGGCTTTGTCGCTGTAAGGATCGACAAATAAAACAGAACCAGCATCGCCGTCTGTCGATTTTTGGAACCCCTCTTCCCCTGCAAATAGAGTAGTTTCACCCCTACCATTAATCGCCACAGCGGACTGTCCCTCAGGGGTTGCACCATAGCCTGGGCCAAAATTGAGGCTATACATCCAGGCATAGACTTTCAATCCTCGTTCGCGACCTTTTTGGATTGCGTCAGCCAGGAGGTCAGTTTTTTCTGTGCCCCGTTGGGTGAGGACTGAGTTCCAAGCGGTGGTATTACCAGTGCGTGGCAACAAGGCTTTGCCGTAGAATGTAGCAACATAGACTTGGTTATAGCCCTTGTTGACCATATGGTCGAAGATTTCTTCTAAGGCTCCGGGCTTAGTATCGCAAGGATATAATCTCACCCAGATTGCCTGATTTTTGAGCCAGCTCTTTTGCCGACACTGTTGAACAAAGTTGACGTGCTTTTTGACGATCTCACCATACTGGCTCTGAATCGTTCTATCGCCTTTCTGGGCTGCTACTCGCAGCGCATTTTTGGCATTGACTTCTGCTGGGGGGATCTGACAGTATTCTGCGGATTGAGCAATGCTAGATGGAGCATAGTAGCCTTGCCCGACGAGGCTAGTGAGCGTAAATGTCCCGACGAATAATTTTTGGTGCCACCTCTGATGATTCGATGTTGATAGTAAGGTAGGAAGATGTGAGTGTAGCTTACAATCCATAGATAGTATCGATCGAAGGTCGCAGGTAGATGTTTAGCCTCTTAGTATAAAGGAGAAGTCAATCTAGTGATTGGCTTCTCCTCAACTCTTCTGGCTTGGACAAATAATTTGCAACTAAAGTTCCATGAAATAAAGCCTAAAGCCTAAAGTCCAACGCCTAAAGTCTAATCTAAGCATTCCGCTGTAGTGCTAATTCAATTTGCTTGAACTTCTGAGTTAGACTAGTTCTGAGTTTTTCTGGCAAGGGACGGTTGGGATAGGCTGCGTAGTGAGCTGCGAGCGAATTAAGCGCAGTTCGCATACTAGTAAAGGAGCTAAGTTTTGTCAGAGCGGGATCTTGGCGGTAGCGAGAAGAAAAATCATTAATATTTACTCGTGCTAGAGCCTGAGCAGCAGCCTTGTCTGGCGAGTCGTCGGGCAACTCCAGCACCGCTTTCATACTATTAACAACAGTCATCACATCCTGGCGGTAATTTCCGACTAGTCCACCAGAGCTAGCGGAACAGCCAGCCAAGCCCACAACAACCACCAGTACCAGAGCAAATAACTGTGACCACAGACGTTTTAACATAGTTTGTAATGTAAAAATTTAAAATTCCAAATACAGTCCATCCTAGCGTGAATTGGGCTTTAGGGGTTAGGTGTTAGGCTTTAGGAGTTGAAGAGAAGTAGATCGATCGAACACATTTTGTGTTTGACTATTGCTAATTGAAGATTCAATCTCAAACAATAAACCTAGCCTGAAGCCTAATTTCTACAGCCTAAAGCCTAATCCCCAAAGCCTAATCCCTATCCCATGACTAGAATTTCTCGTCCCTATATTTTGATGTGGACGGTTGTTGGTTTATTCCTAACAATCGGCGCAAACTTTGTGCCTGCTTACGTCATCAACTCTCCAACACAGTGGTTAAGTCAGGGAATTACTGCCTATCCATTGGGATTTAAGTGTCAAGTTGGGGCTGTACTATTAGTTAGTTGTTTGGGGGGTAGAACTGCGGGCGCGTTAGCTCAAATCGCTTACTTGTCGATCGGATTAAGCTGGCTAAAAATCTTTAATGATGGTGGTGGGCTTGAGTATCTTCAGAAACCTGCTTTTGGTTATTTGCTGGCATTTATTCCTGGAGCTTGGGTTTGTGGACAACTTGCATTCAAGCAAACTTTGCCTACCGGAGCTATCGCAAATGGAATTAAACCAACATCAAAGCCTGAATTAGAGCAGTTAGGCATCAGTTGTCTGTGTGGACTTTTCACAATTCACTTTGTTGGAATTATTTATTCAATCTGCTTTAAGATCGTTGACTTACAGCAGTCGGGCAATTTTAATCTACTAGATTCAATTATCAGCTATTCTGTTTACCCGTTGCTTAGTCAATTATTATTGGCCTGTGCTGCAACATTGATCGCTTTTGTTTTGCGGCGAGTTATGTTTTATTAAATTCGATCTATGAAAATTAGAAATTATTATTTTTGGCTAGCGGCTATTGTCAACATTACAATCGATATTTTGAGTAAGCGCGCAATTGTTGAAACACTCAAAATAGAGCGAACATCGATCGCGATTATCCCGAATATATTTCACTTTACCTATATCCGTAATCATGGTGCGGCATTTAGTATCCTGGCCGGAAATCCGCTCCTGAGATGGCTATCGCTAATTGTCAGTCTGATTTTGATTGCGATCGCAATTACCAAAACTTTTAGTAATATTTGGGAACAATTAGGATTCGGACTAATCCTTGCAGGTGCGGTGGGAAATGGGATTGATCGATTATTCTTTGATGGTTCTGTTGTTGACTTCATCGATCTACGAATAATTAATTTTGCGATCTTCAATTGGGCAGATATATCAATTAATTTAGGAATTATTTGCTTGCTGGTGCATACCTTTATTTATCAGCCGAAGCAATCTAATTCTAACTAGCGATCGCTTGGAGCTAAGAATGTATAAAATTTGCTGCAACTATTTATTAATACCTGCGCTGATGATAGTTCAGCTTATTTTGATCGATCGTGTCAGTGCCAGTCCTCGCACGACAATCGACCCTCCACCGAAGTTTGACAAGCCTTCTACCGTGTACGCCCCAGTTCAATTGCCACCCAATGGTGAAGTGAAAGATACTTTATCTGATCGAGATATCCCTACTGGAGATGGTGGGTTTGCTAGAGATTATGCAATTAAATTAGCTGCTGGAGAGAACATTGCGATCGACCTGACTTCCGAAGTCTTTGATGCTGTTGTAATTCTACTCAATGCCGAGGGTAAGAATATTGGCAAAAATGATGATGGTGCAGACGGAAGTAGTAATTCGCTGCTGTTTACGAGAATAAAAAATGCTGGTAACTACATTATCCGTGTTCAAGGCTTTGGTGAAACCAGCAGTGGAGAATTTAGGCTTAAAGTTACTAAATTGAAGGAAAAGTAGATAGTTGATAGTTTAGATAAGCCAAATCACTATTCACTATTCACTATCCACTATTCACCAATTTACATTCCAATCGTCTCGTAACCAGCATCTACATAGATGATCTGTCCAGTAATCCCACTTGCTAGATCGCTAGCCAAGAAAGCTGCGGCATTACCAACTTCAGTTTGAGTAACTGTTCGTTTGAGTGGTGCCACATCTTCAACGTGGTGAATCATATCCAAAATACCACCCACTGCCGAAGAAGCTAGCGTCCGAATTGGCCCTGCGGAAATCGCATTGACGCGGACATTTTGAGCACCAAATTCTGACGCTAGGTAGCGAACATTCATTTCCAAACCAGCCTTAGCGATTCCCATCACGTTGTAGTTTGGAATCACTTTGACACCACCGAGATAAGTGAGCGTGATGATGCTACCGCCCTCGGTCATTAGCGGTTTGGCTGCACCCGCTAACCGAATCAGTGAATAGGCACTAATATCCATCGCTTGGGCAAAACCAGCACGGGAAGTCTTGCTAAAATCGCCAGACAAATCTTCCTTATTCGCAAAAGCTAAACAGTGAATTAGAATATCTACTCGTCCCCACTTTTCGCTAACCTCAGCAAAAGTTTTATCGATTTGCTCATCGTCTTGAACATTCAGTGGGAGGTAAATACTGGGATTCAGGGGTGCGACTAATTCTTCTACTTTACGCTCCATCTTGCCCCGTTCGTCAGGTAGATAGGTAATTCCGATATTGGCTCCAGCCGCATGAAGCTGTTGAGCAATTCCCCACGCAATCGATCGATTGTTGGCAATGCCAGTAACTAATGCGTTTTTTCCGCTTAAATTTAACAAAGGTGACTATTACTCCATCTTAACTCGCACGGCTCATGATATCAGTTCACTGTTGGTACTGACTAGCTGATCGAAAGCCTAAAGCCCAAAGCCTAAAGCCTAACTGCTTGGTATCCCCTGATACAAAAAACTATTGGCAAGTCAGATTAAGTAGTCTGTAATACCGTTAAATAAGTTTGGTCATCTAGACTTGAGCAAATACGCCAATTAGTTGGAATTTGCCACAGTTGAAACCTTGAGGTATTCAGTTTATCGAATTCAGATCTCGTTCGCGCAAGCGAAACCCAATGGTAGTCGAATCTGAAATTGTCAGTCCAATTATTCCAAGTGAGCGTAAAGTTGAGATGACCATCATGCAAGATAAACCAATCGCCAGCGTCTTCCAGGAAATGGCTGGAGGAGCCTTTCCTCCTGTCGTTGAGACATTTGAGCGAAATAAAACTATCTTCTTCCCAGGCGATCCAGCCGAACGGGTCTATTTCCTCACTAAAGGGGCTGTAAAGCTGTCTCGTGTCTACGAAGCAGGCGAGGAGATTACGGTGGCCTTGCTGCGAGAGAATAGCGTGTTTGGGGTGCTATCTTTGATCACCGGGAATAAGTCTGATCGCTTTTATCATGCAGTTGCCTTTACAACGGTAGAGTTATTGTCAGTATCGATCGAGCAATTTGAGAAAGCTCTTAAAGAAAACCCCGAATTATCCTGGATCATGCTCAGAGGCTTATCTTCGCGGATTCTCCAGACCGAAATGATGATCGAGACTCTAGCTCATCGAGATATGGGTTCGAGGCTGGCGAGTTTCCTGTTGATTCTCTGTCGCGATTTTGGGGTACCAAATGGCAATGGCATCACGATCGATCTCAAACTATCACATCAAGCGATCGCTGAAGCAATTGGATCTACTCGCGTGACCGTCACTAGGCTGCTCGGTGACTTGCGGGATGAAGGAAATCAAGTAATCTCGATCGATAAAAAGAAAATCACCGTTCACAATCCAGTGGCTTTGAGTCAGCAGTTTAATTAGTGGATCGTGGATCGTCAATAGTGAATCGAATGAATATGCCGAAATGGTGAGTTTAACCACCTGGAATTATTCTATTTTTCCATGCTCACAGATTGCTACACTCAACTGCTGGAGCACCCAAGATGATAAACGGATGGACACGATCCACGATCCACTATTCACTATCCACTAACTTCTAGTTATGATAGATATTCTGGGGCACCGCATCGATTTAATCGTCCTTGACCTATTTTTACTAGACTAGAATGACAAAAACTAACTTAGAATTTTTAGCAGAAACAGATTCCGCGATCGCCAGTTTAATCAGTTCCGAGCTGGGTCGTCAACGGACGCACCTGGAATTGATTGCCAGTGAGAACTTCACATCTGCGGCGGTAATGGCGGCGCAGGGTTCGATTCTGACCAACAAGTATGCAGAAGGCTTGCCCAGCAAGCGTTACTATGGTGGGTGTGAATTTGTCGATGAGATCGAACAAATTGCGATCGATCGAGTTAAGAAATTATTCGGTGCGGCTGCTGCCAACGTTCAGCCTCACTCCGGCGCACAGGCTAACTTTGCTGTGTTCCTCGCGCTGCTCAAC
Source organism: Chamaesiphon sp. OTE_78_metabat_374 (assembly GCA_031385105.1). GTDB lineage: Bacteria > Cyanobacteriota > Cyanobacteriia > Cyanobacteriales > Chamaesiphonaceae > Chamaesiphon. Next base: position 6,948 of record JANNBD010000468.1, on the reverse strand, counting down.
CCTGGGGACAAAATCATGGGGATGGACTTATCCCACGGTGGACACCTTACCCACGGTTGCCCTGTTAGTGTTTCTGGTAAATGGTTTGAGCCACATTACTATGGTGTCAGCAAAGAAACCGAACAATTAGACTTCGACCAAATTCGAGATTTGGCGAAACAACATAAGCCAAAAATGCTCATTTGCGGCTATTCGGCCTATTCTCGGACGATCGACTTCGCTAAATTCCGCGAAATCGCTGATGAGGTTGGTGCGTTATTAATGGCAGACATCGCCCACATCGCGGGACTAGTTGCTACTGGACATCATCCCAGCCCGATCCCTTACTGTGACGTAGTTACGACCACCACTCACAAAACCCTTAGAGGACCTCGTGGTGGCTTGATCATGACCCGCGATGCGGAACTGGGCAAAAAATTCGATAAAGCTGTTTTCCCTGGCACTCAAGGTGGCCCATTGGAACATGTAATTGCTGGTAAAGCAGTTGCCTTTGGAGAAGCTCTCCAGCCCGCCTTTAAGACCTATTGCGGCAACGTAATCGCCAACGCCCAAGCAATGGCAGCTCAACTCCAACAGCGCGGCTTTAAAATCGTTTCTGGTGGCACTGACAATCACCTGATGTTGGTTGACTTAAGATCGATCGGCATGACTGGGAAAGTAGCTGATTTACTAGTCAGTGGCGTAAATATCACTGCTAACAAAAATACCGTACCGTTCGACCCAGAGTCACCATTCGTCACCAGCGGCTTACGCCTCGGTGCGCCTGCAATGACTACTCGCGGCATGGGGACGACTGAATTTACCGAGATTGCCAACATCATCGCCGACCGACTCCTGAGTCCCGAAGATGATAGCGTAGCCAACGACTGTATTCGTCGGATTGCGACTCTCTGTGAAGGTTTCCCCCTCTATCCTCACCTGAGTATGCCTGTGCCAGCATTGGTGTAGAGGGTAGCCGAAGATTGTAGCTGGTGGGCAGTGCCCACCCTACGGCTCTTGAGTATGCCTGTGCCTGCCTTGGTTTAATTGGTTAGAGATTGCATCAACCCTAGATGGTGGGCAATGCTCACTATCTAGGTTGTTACTTCTCAATTCTCAATTCTCAATTAACTTGCGTATCCACCGTTCCGAATCAAATCGTCGGGACGGAGATTGGAGACGAAACTGCGAAAAGCTTGACGCTCCTGTTCATCGGCATCTCGATCGACTGGAATGGACGCATCAGCAATCACTTCTTCAATTACCCAAATCGGTGCTTTAGTCCGAATCGCGATCGCAATCGCATCACTAGGACGAGCATCGATTTCTTTGAGAACACCATTATTATTAATCACAATCGAAGCATAGAAAGTGTTGTCTTGCAACGAGTTGATCGTAATCCTATCGACCTTGATATCACAGCTATCAAAGATATTGACCAGTAAATCGTGAGTAAATGGTCTAGGTGGTGTTTGCTTTTCTAAGGCATTGACGATCGCCTTTGCTTGCTCCTGACTGATATAAATTGGCAAAGCACGTCGATCGGCAGCGTCTTTGAGTAAGATAATTGGACTCCGCGATACAGCGTCTAATGCAATCCCTGCTACTTTCATCTCGATCATGTTGCTTCCTTTGTCGTTATTTACTGGTGGGAACTGAGAACGTTAAAATTTAGAATAAAAGTCGAAGTCTTATCTAGTCTAACAAGCTTAAAGCCTTAATGATTTGGGCTGCTATGTATCAAGGATGGCTTACGAAACACTCGATCGATAATAGTACTTTGACTGAAAAAAGATGTTTACAGGACTAGTCCAATCGCTGGGAAATTTGCGCCTTTTGACTGAGGACAGGTTAGAAGTTTTATGCAATTTTTTAGGTTCAGAGCTAATTCTTACAGATTTAGCTATTGGTGATAGTGTAGCGGTAGATGGTGCGTGTTTGACAGTAGAACAAGTATTACCGCAAGGATTTATCGCTACTGTCTCCCCTGAGACTTTAGATCGTACAACGATCGGGCAAAAAAATCGCATTTCTACAGTTGTAAATTTGGAGACATCTCTACGTGTTGGTGGCAAAATCGGTGGACATTTTGTCACTGGACATATTGACGGGATCGGCAGATTGATCTCATCAACGGCAACGGCAACTTCCTGGGAGCTAAAGTTCGGCGCACCGCAGTCCCTTACTGCTCAATGGTCAAGTTATCTCAGTCGTTATCTAGTATCTAAAGGTAGTATCGCTGTAAATGGGATCAGTTTGACGATCGCCGACTGCGATTTGGCTGGAAATTGGTTTACTGTCGCAGTCATTCCCCATACCTACGCCGAAACAAATCTATCTCAGCTTCAGCCCGATACTTGGGTGAATTTGGAAGCAGATATCTTGGGGAAATATGTCGAAAAATTAATGTCGCCGCAACATCCTCATTCTCGACAGCGCGAGGTCATTACATCTGATTTTCTAGCAGCAAATGGTTATTGAGTCAGTTTTCAATCATCTTCTGCGAAGTCCAGTTCCAAAAAGACAACCTCTTTTATGAACGACTCAATAGTGAGATTGGTATTTACACCTATCGCTACCGCGAGGAATTTTATGACTGGCGAGCCGTGGTGATTTATCCCAGTCGTAGTGTCGAACAAGAGCAACTAGTTGTCATCAGTGAGTTTCTTGCTAGTGGGCGAATTACTCGCATCTATCTAGATGAACTGAGTACTGCCAAACCACTTCCCATTGGCTTAGAGTTGATGATTCTAACCACTCTAGAAGACGATCTAGCAGTCTCCACCGCTAGAACGCTAATCGATCGGTCACAGCAGCTCCCCGATCGCCGTGCCATAATTGAGATGATATCAACCATTATGGTTTACCGATTTACCAACCTAACCAGAATTGAGGTAGAAGCAATGATTGGAATTACCCTACAACAAACCAGAGTTTATCAAGATGCCAAAGCTGAAGGCAAAGCTGAAGGTGTGAATGAGGGTCGTCATGCTGAAGGTCAGTCTCTGATTTTGCGGCAATTGTCACGGCGATTTGGGACTTTATCATCAGAAGTTAATCTAGCCGTTATCACTCTACCATTGTCTAAATTAGAGGATCTTGGGGAAGCATTGCTAGATTTTAGGGAGATTACCGATTTAATCAATTGGTTGGAGACTAATTAGCAAGTAATCGACGCAATTTCACCATAAAGAAACCGTCCATTTGTTGACGATGGGGCCAAACTTTGAGCCAGCCAGCATCGCTGACTAAACCAGCCATCGATGAGTTAGCTGGTGGCAGCTCAATTTGCCAGTCGGGATGGGTTTTTAAAAATGGCAGAATTATATCTTCATTCTCGATCGAACAAACAGTACAAGTGGCGTATACTAGCACACCCCCAGGTTTGACCCAGGTGGCGGTATTTGCCAGTAATTTGGCTTGCAATTTGGCTAAATCCTGAACTTGGGCAGGTGTTTTTTGCCATCTGGCATCAGCCCGACGATGAAGTGTACCGAGTCCCGAACAGGGTGCATCCAATAATACTCGATCGGCAGTATTAGTTAATTCGCTAAATCCACAACTATCGCCAGTTAGGATTTTAATATTAGTTAGGTGCAACCGATCGATACTCTGTTGCAATTTCTTCAGTCGCGAAGCCGTTTTATCTAGGGCAAACACCTGTCCGGTATTACCCATCAATTCAGCGATGTGGGTTGTCTTGCCGCCTGGAGCTGCACAGGCATCAATAATTATTTCATCGGGCTGCGGATCGAGCAAATGGGTGACAAGTTGAGCACTACTATCTTGGATCGTCCAGAATCCCTCATGATAGCCAGGTAATCGATCGATCGCGCCGACATTTCCCACAAATCTCAATCCTTGGGATAGATATGGTAGTGGCTCAGACTCAATTCCAGCAGCTTGAAAGGTATCAATTATTTTGGCTCGTTGCTGCTCTGGATTGGCAATGTTTGGCAGAATATTCACCCGCAAATCCATTGTGGGTGATTGATTAAAAGCTTGACATAATTGTTCGGTTTCAATCAGTCCCAGTTCTGCTACCCATTGCTCGATTAACCAGTCAGGAAAGCTATGTAAAGTACCCAACCTACTAATTGGGTCTACGGGTAGATTTAGCACCTCTTCTCGCTGCTGTTGGAGCCGAATATACTGGCGCAGGATGCCATTTGCCACACCTGCTAAACCCGTTAAACCGTTAGCTTTTGCCAAATCTACGGTGGTATTGACAGCAGCAGATTCGGGGATGCGATCGAGATAGCGAAGCTGATACAATCCTAGTCTGAGCAATTGCCTCAATTCTGGTGGTTGACGATGAGCTGGCTGCTTGGCTAATTGATCGATGATTGCATCGAGGGTCCGTTTGCGACGGACGATGCCATTGACTAATTCTGTAAACAAATGTCGATCGACTGTAGACAATTCAAACTTGCGTAATAATCGATCGAACACAATGTCTGTATAGCTACCAGTCTCTAAATCTTTAAGGGCGAATAATGTGAGTTGACGAGGATTCATTAATTAGTGGATAGTGGATAGTTGATAGTGAATGGTGAATAGTCGGAAGTTAGGATTTTGGGATTTTGGGAGGCATAAATCTTAATTGACGATCCACGATCCACTATTCACCAATTAAAACTTAGGTGTAATACCGTCCCAATTAAAATCATTTAGCCTGAAACCAAGCGAGCCGATTTGGAGAGTTGGATTGTATCGAAGAATGAAATTATAGGTGCGGCGACTGTATTCTACATAATAATCAGTGCTGACTTGCTTGCCAGTATCAAGGTTGATTGAAGCTTGAATCCCAGCTCGAAGTGGCCCACTGATTTGTTGACTAATTCCTGCTGATAGTAACCTGTCATCGGCAACTCGATCGAATAAAAATGGTGAACTGTTGTTACCTCTAATCTGTTGAAAATAGTTTAAATTAAACCCAGTGTAGTCAAAACTTTGTTTAGAGAAATTACCAATTTGACCCTGAATACCGACGTTGTAACCGACTGAAGATTGACTATCACCATTGCTGTAGCTACTCAACGCACTCCTAAGCCCAGTATTTAGCTGAAGATATGGGACTACTGGAGTTGGACTATGATTGTATGCTTCAGGTCGATCTGGAGCTATGCTCGAACCTGTCCACAACCTGAAACTTTTGCTCAGATTCGCTGCTACTTGATAGCGGTTGAGTGAAGTTAGATCGTTTGCTCTGATTGGATTGAGTAGGTTTTGGCGATCGGTATTAGCTGTGATAATCTGCGCGCCAGCTTGATAATCTAAGTTAACCCCAGTACTACCAATTTGAATATTTGATGAAGTTAGAACTCCTCCAATGCTGGATTCGACATCCTGAAAACCAAGTGAACCATTGAAGATCCGCTCACGATAGGCAGCTTCACCCGTGAGTGTATGTGGCAAGCTCAACAGACTAATATTTTTGCTAATACTCGTCTTTGCACGTAGATTACTGCTAATTTTATTTAAGTTCAAACTTGATAATGCAGCAGAAGCTCGAATTTTCACATCAGGCGTAAGATCGCCTTCAATATTTGTTTTCAATCCAAATACTGAACTATCAATAAAAGTTAGATTACTAATTGCACGCTGAATGAAATATTGGGGTGTGACTGTTACTCGAAATCTCGGATCGAAAACTGGATAGAAACTACTTTCAATGAAGATCCCGCCGCGCTCATCAGCGTCAACACCGATATTAAACGGAATTCCCAGACTAAAAAGGTTAGAATCCTTGCCATTTTTATTAAGTATAAATCGGTCTTTAACGAAAGGAATATTGAAGTTATTTTCAATCGTAATCCGCCCATTATCGATCGTTACCTCATCCTCTTCACTATTGAGAGTTTTAAACTGTGCTCGATTTGCCTTGATCTGAAGTTCAGGCGGTGAGAACGGATCGTTGGTAATTCTAATCTCTTCTGCGGTGGCTTTATCACCAGCAAAATCAACTTTTTTTGCTTGAAAGCGGAGGCGATTGATCGTACCAGATGGTTTGATTACTGGCTGATAATCGATCGGTCGATCGCTCCCAATGATAACACCGGAAGAACCAGTATTCTTAATGTTACTAACTGGTTGATCTTGGCGTAATCGATCACTTAATAACGGTTCAGGGAAATCTTTTTCCCCTGCGGGAGTAGCTGAAGCCGCTTTATTAGTCGCATTGAGATCTCGAACCAATGTGGGCTGATAAATATCGCCGCGTGCATCAACTACACTACCGCTATCTTTCTCGAAATTGTAATCAAATCGATCGCCATAGAGCGTCTGTTTGCCTCGAATCAAGACCACATTGCCCTCAGCAACTGCCAGCTTGGTCTTGAGATTTACTGTCAATCGATCGGCATTAAGAATTGCTTTATTGAACCGGACGACTACTTTACCATTGGCAGTAACGATCTGAGTCTGATTGTTAAATTCTTGTTGCTCGGCATTTAGTTCAACCGAGTTGGTGGGATTGCCCAACTTAATAACTGGCGACTCGTCTACACCCGTTTGGACAACGGTGTAAGTTAATGGGGCAGACGGTAAAGTTTGAACTGGCTGCGCCGCTGGCACTGTCGGTGTCGCTAGCTCTCCGGCGAGGACAGGACGTAGAGAAATGCTGATTGAGTAATAGAGGGACAGCAATAAATACTGGATAATTTTCCAAACTTGCTGACTTACATCCCAATCCAACTTTTTCCCCACGCTGTTGTTTTCCATCTCGATCCATTTATCTGACTATAACTAGTCAGACAGATCTCGCTGGTTTGGGTTCCGAGAAGGGTCATTGGATAAGAAGCCAAAGATGAATACTAGCAGAAATAATCCTACTACAATATTGACCGCAATTTTTAACGTTCCCATCGATCGATTAGCTCCGTGAGTTTACATGACATTGCTTTCTATCATAGCTGACTATCTGTAACCGATGTCAGGAAATTTCTGAGCAACTGCATCCCTGAATTG
>JANNBD010000465.1:0-7755 GCA_031385105.1 Chamaesiphon sp. OTE_78_metabat_374 | reverse complement strand
AATCTCGCCCATAGGCATCGATATTTTGACCGAGGAGGGTGATTTCCTTATAGCCCTGACGTGCCAGCTCTTTGATATCATTATGGGGCCACAGCACGCCAATCGCCTGGAAGACTTGCTCCAGCAGGTATTTGCTGGGGCGCAGGTAGTCGCTACCGAGCCGATTCACATTATTGAAGATATTACCAAGCCCCGTCGCGACAGTAGCGTGACTGCTTGGGTAAACGTGATCTACGGTTGTAATGAACGCTGTACCTATTGCGTGGTGCCAAATGTGCGTGGAGTCGAGCAGTCCCGCACACCTGAAGCCATTCGGACTGAAATCAAAGAGCTGGCACGTCAGGGCTATAAGGAAATCACCCTCCTCGGTCAAAATATCGATGCCTATGGGCGAGATTTACCTGGCTCTACTGCCGAAGGTCGCCATCTGAACACGCTGACCGATTTACTTTATTATGTTCATGATATCGAAGGGATCGAGCGGATTCGCTTTGCTACCAGTCATCCCCGCTACTTCACCGAACGATTGATCAAAGCCTGTCACGAATTACCCAAGGTGTGCGAACACTTCCATATTCCGTTCCAATCGGGAGATAATGACATCCTCAAAGCGATGTCGCGAGGCTACACCCACGAGAAATATCGCCGAATTATCGATACTATCCGTCAGTATATGCCCGATGCGTCAGTCAGTGCCGATGCGATCGTTGGATTTCCAGGGGAAACCGAGGAGCAGTTTGAGCGTACCCTCAGTCTAATCTCGGATATCGGCTTTGATATGGTGAATACAGCCGCCTATTCCCCCCGCCCAAATACACCTGCGGCGGTGTGGACAAATCAAATCAGCGAGGAAGTCAAACTCGACAGACTCCAGCGGATCAACCACCTAGTTTCTCAAACCGCGATCGAGCGATCTGGACGGTATCTCGATCGAGTAGAATCTGTCCTAGTGGAAGAATCCAACGCCAAAAATCCCGATCAAGTCCTCGGCAGAACTGGTGGTAATCGTCTCACTTTCTTCAATGGCGACATCGAAGAACTGCGGGGCAAAGTCGTCCCCGTCAAAATCAGTGCCGTCCGCGCCTTTAGTCTAACTGGCGATATGGTGACAAAGCTTGAGTAGTTGGTGCCGCTAACATGGAGATCCGAAGGAATTGGTTAGTCAAAACACATCTGACAAAAGCCAAAAGCCCTCTTATCTTCCCAAAATCACTGAAATTACTCTATAATGGAAGTACTTGGGGCTGTAAAGGTTTCGACGTGTTGGCGAAAGCTGCACTGTGATTCAGGTCGAGAGAGAGTCCACTCTCGTAAATATCGGCTCAAATAAATATAGATGCAAACAACATTGTACCTTTCGCTCGTAAAGCCGCTCCTGTAGCTGCTTAAAAAAACTCTTAAGATTAATTTCTAAGGTCGAGCATTTATAGTATGACTCCGTTAAATACTATAGATAACCCTCAACGGATGCTTTATTTAGTTTTCTCTGGTGGGCTAAATAACTAAGATTCATCGGAGCATCCTGCGACCTGGGACAATTGGTCACTCCCGTCTTGAGGATTAGATAGACTATACCTGTGAATGAGCGGAAAGTTAATACCCAGGGCGGACGGCAGTTCGACTCTGCCCAGCTCCATAATAATTTAAAACCCGATCGAGATTAGTCTCGATCGGGTTTTGATTTTGCAGAACGGTTCACTGTCCCCTAAAGGCTATTCTCAGAGCCGCGCAAAGTCTTTAATCAAATTACTCGGAATTGCCCAGTGGGAACTTCTAATTTGGTGATGCAGCGCATCGCTGACTTTGGAGCCATCTTCGAGGGTTTCTGGATTACTCCACAGCGACTTGACTTGAACGCCATTGATACCAACTAATTTACCCGATCGATCGATTAACGCGCCCCCACTCGTCCCATGTTCGATCTCCAGATCTGAGCCGATACTATAGCCGCCAGAGAGCGGAATCGGCAAGATTTGGACGATTTGACCACTGACAACAGTTGGTGGTGAGATTGCGCTAGGAGCGTCCTCAAGGGTTTGATTAGTCCCCATTGGAAACCCCGCCGTCCAGACTCGATCGCCTGATTTAGGGCTGACTGTGGCTAGTTTGGCGATAGTGTAGGCTCGATTGAGACCTTGGAACCGCAGCAGACTCAGATCGCGATTTTGACCGATGGGCGGAGTAACTAGTGCAGCGGCATAGATCTGCCCATCGGGGGTCTGAAGTTGGAATGGAGCACTAGCAGATTGAATTACGTGGGCATTGGTGATCGCTGTATAAACACGCTGTTGCTGGGCAAGCAGCACTCCTGCACCGATCGTTTCACCATTTGCCAAGATCTTGATCGAGATCGATCGCAGGTGCTGCTGCAATTTTTGCTCCTGAATCGCACTTACTTCTGACATGCCAAACTTTTGGGACAAGAGTGTTGGTAGCCAGAGTGTCAGGGTGGTGATGTACAACATCGGCACCAATCTGGCAGTCCAGTATTGTAGTGAAGATTCGACTGAATCTGGTGGAATAGGCTTAGGCATTAAAATCAGATCGGCGTGAAAACCGTAGTCTCGTGAACAAGCATTTCACGAAGGATGTTTTAGGATAGGGAGTAGTGCTGTTGTCAATTACGATCAAAAAACGAAAGACATGCTGGAACTATATCAATTTGAATTGTCCCATTTTTCAGAAAAAGTGAGATTAATTCTGGACTACAAAGGGTTAGCATACCGCAAAATTGAAGTTGTGCCTGGGATGGGTCAACTAGAGTTATTTCGGATGTCGGGTCAAAAACAGGTGCCTGTACTTAAAGACGGTAATACAGTTATTGCTGACTCTACCGCGATCGCGCTCTATTTAGACAAAACTTATCCAGATCGCCCGATTATTCCCACCAATCCCCAGCAAAAAGCCAATTGCTTGCTGCTTGAACAATGGGCGGATAGCTCGATCGGGATCAGCGGCAGAACTATTCTTTTAGAGAGCCTCAAAAGTAGCAACCTGCGTAGTTCTATTTTACCTGTTGGCACACCAGATATTCTCAGAAATTTGGTTAGTTCGATTCCCAGAGAAGCGATCGATGTACTAGGCTTAGGATTAGGTCTAACTCCAGATTCCGTCAGAGCCGCCAAAGCCGAGATGCACCGCAGTCTTGAATCAGTTTGCTTATTACTATCCCAAAATGGTGGCTATCTCACGGGTGATACCCCTACTCTGGCAGACTTGACGGTAGCCGGATTGAGCCTGCTGCTCAAAATTCCTGATGGCCCTTACCTCAATATCGCCGATAATCTCAAAGGTAAAGGCGTACCTGGTTTTGCTGACAATCCTGACTACGATCTATTCTTCACCTGGCGCGATAAGCTCTACGCAGACTTCCGCAAGCCCCACAAGCCAGACATGAATAATAATCGACCTGGAAAAGCAACTGCGCCAACGACGATTGCGATCGATTAGATTAGGCTTTAGGCTTTAGATGTTAGGCTTTAGGGGTCGAAGAATTAGTACTTAGTACTAAGTGCTGCTAATCCGAAAATCTAGCCTAAAACCCAAAGCCCAAAGCCTAGAGCCTAAAAGCCTAACCCCTATGTCGAGCATTATTGTCGATCGATTGAGTAAAGTATATCCGGTTGCAGTCAAAGAACCTGGGCTGAAAGGGACGATCGATCATTTTTTCCACCGTAAGTATCGGCAAATCAACGCTGTAAAGGATGTTTCCTTCCAAATTGAGGCTGGAGAGGTTGTCGGCTTTTTGGGCGCGAATGGAGCGGGTAAAACCACCACACTGAAGATGCTTAGTGGTCTGATTCACCCATCAAGTGGTTCAGTGAATGTCGCTGGGCATATTCCCTTCAAGCGCGACACTACTTTCCTTAAGCAAATTACCCTAGTCATGGGGCAAAAGCAACAGTTGATCTGGGACTTGCCTGCCCTGGATTCTTTGAAGATGAATGCGGCTGTATATGGTTTAAGCGATCGAACTGCCGAGCGAAGGATCGATGAACTATCCGAAATGCTGACGCTCCAAGGCAAACTCACTCAGCCTGTGCGGAAGTTATCCTTGGGCGAACGGATGAAGGCAGAATTACTAGCAGCGTTAATTCACGAGCCACAGGTATTATTTCTCGACGAGCCAACATTGGGACTGGATATCAATGCTCAGGTGGCTGTGCGCCAATTTTTGCGGGAATATAACCAGCGATACAAGGCGACGATTTTGCTGACGAGTCACTATATGACCGATATTACGGCACTGTGCGATCGAGTATTGGTCATTCATCAGGGTCAATTGATTTACGATGGTAGTCTCAACGGTTTGGTGGAGCGGTTTTCACCCTGTCGGGAAGTGAAGGTGGAATTCGCTCATATTTACGCGCTCGATCAATTAGAACAGTATGCTCAAATCAAAGAAGTTGATGGTGCATCCACTAGCTTTCTAGTGCCACAGGAAATATTGACCAAAACTGTCTCCCAAATGTTAGGAGAATTAGAAGTTGTCGATCTCAGTATCACCGATCCACCGATCGATGATGTAATCGGTCAAATTTTTCAATCTGGGACTGCTGAAAATTAGCTGAATTTTAATTGCAATTAAAAACCCGACTTCTTTGAAAAAGTCGGGTTTTTAGATTAATCGATTAGATTAAGATCCAGAGCGAATCCGAATTGGTTGAAGTTTCTCTTTCCGACCAGTTTCCCGATCGATAATTTGCCGAAACTCGTCACCTTCGATCGTTTCTTTGTCAAGTAACATATCAGTCAGTAAATTAACTAACTCACGATTGCTATCGATAATTTCGACCGCCTTGCGATGTCCAGATTGGATCAGTGCGCGAATTTCTCGATCGATCTTGGCAGCTACTTCTTCGGAATAGTCACCATTGGATCCAAGGGAAAGTTTGCCCAGGCTGGACATACCGTATTGAGTCACCATATTGCGGGCGGTATTTGTGACTGATTCGATATCCGAACTCGCACCCCAAGTTACCTCTGAGTCACCAAAAATCACTTCTTCTGCTGCCCGTCCGCCCATTGTCATGGCAATATCGGCGAGGAATTCAGCCCGAGAGGTTAGACCTTCTTCTTCGTTGGGTAGGTACCAAGCTGCACCTTTGGAGCCACCACGGGGCAAGATTGTCACCTTCTGGAGCGGATTGCAGCCCATGATCGCCCCGACTAAGGCGTGACCGATTTCGTGGTAGGCAACTAGGCGGCGCGCCTTACCATCGGGGATAAATCGACCTTCCATGCCCATCACGACCCGATCGATTGCGTCGTTGATTTCGGCCATTGTCATCGCTGTTTTGTGACGACGAGCGGTGAAAATTGCTGCTTCATTGAGGAGGTTGGCTAAGTCTGCACCGCTAAAGCCAGTTGTGCGGCGGGCGATTAAGTCTAGAGAGACAGACGGATCGACTTTCTTATCGCGAATATGCACATTTAGAATTGCCAAGCGACCTTTGCAGTCTGGTAACTCTACTTTAACTTGTCGATCGAATCGTCCTGGGCGGAGGAGGGCGGCATCGAGGACATCGGCGCGGTTAGTAGCCGCAATGACGATTACGCCATTATTGCCCTCAAATCCGTCCATCTCGGTCAGCAATTGGTTGAGCGTCTGTTCGCGCTCATCGTTACCACCACCGATGCCTACGCCCCGTTGACGACCAACTGCATCAATTTCATCGATGAATACTAGACAAGGAGCATTCTCTTTGGCTTTTTTAAATAGGTCGCGGACGCGGGACGCTCCCACACCGACGAACATTTCGACAAATTCCGAACCAGAAATACTGAAAAATGGCACCCCTGCTTCACCAGCAATGGCTTTGGCCATCAGGGTTTTACCTGTTCCTGGCGAACCAACCAAAAGTACTCCCTTCGGAATCTTGGCACCGACAGAGGTAAACCGTTCTGGCTGTTGTAAGAAAGTGACGATTTCTTGGAGTTCTTCCTTTGCTTCTTCAATCCCCGCCACATCGTCAAACATCACGCCTGTTTTCGCCTGCATCTGAAAGCGCGCGCGCGACTTGCCAAAGCTCATGGCTTGACCACCACCAGCACCCGATCGACGGATAATGGCAGACAGTACGGTAATTACGAATACTAACAGCAGAACATTGCCAAGCAATCCAAAAATCGCATCTTTATTAGCCGATCTTTGAACGCTAATTTCGACACCTTTGGTATTGAGCTTATTAAATAGCTCTGAATTGTCTTCCAATAACAGTACTTCTTTACTCCGAATTCTGTTCTCAGGCGTGCCACCTGAGAGGGTGACTTTCGCAACTTTGGTAGCTGGATCGAGTTCTACTTTCGAGACGGTACCCCGATCTACTTCTTTAAATAGTTCTCCATAGGTGAGCGCGTTGGGATCGTTGGGTTTTGCTAATACCGGACTACTCCAAACAACTCCCTGAGCGATCAGCAAGCCAGCCGCTAATCGCCACAATGACTTAGAAAATCGCTTCGATTTGATGTGGGAACTGTTATGCATATATTTTCTTTAGATCCTTATACCTGCACTTGATACTGAGTGGTTCGTCCGTTGAGCAATCTGCGATCCAGACGTAAAATATCTTTTAGTGTAGCTTCAGTTTTATTATTGCCATATTTAATCGCGGAATTAACATTTGGGTTTGCGGATATTACGATCTAGGGGTTAGGCTTCCCTAAACCACCTTCGCCAATGGCGAAATCAACTTCACCTCCGTATTCAGCTTGACAAAATAGAGTTCAATGTTGAGATCGGGATACCTGTCGCGGATTGCCCAGTATGCTCGGCTGAGGTATTCTGTGTGAGTTTTGATTTCCAGTACTGGGTCATCTGCGAGGTTGGGATCGATTTTTTGCTTGTAGACGGCACAATCTTCGTGGTCGAGGATCATTACTTTCTTAATGTGATGGATACTGTAGGACAGATCTAGCTGATCCCAGAAAGCATCGGCATCATACTGATGCGGAATCCCACTCAGGGCGAGGGAGGCTCCAGCCAAGCTGATAAAATCGTATTGTCCACCCAAATTTTGGAGTGAAAGGAAGTAGCGTTCTGCTTCTAAAATCCGGTAGTCGAAAGAACTAAGGACGAGTACCTTGGGGGTTTTTGTTTCCGCTCTAGCCATCGGAGGGGCAATCGTACTGGCGGTCATCAGCACTCCGGTACCAATCAGGTGGCGGAGAAATTGGCGGCGATTCGTACTAGACGATTTGACGAAATCGGCATCATCGTTCTGAAAGCCCTGACAACTGTCCCGCATGTTAATTTTTCGCTCTAAATTTTGAAAAAGGTCAACCTTCACCTGTCACTGTGCTTGATAGAATCGCGATTTAGTTGGTGATGAACATTATCTTAATTCTATTCTACCAAAACCTGGGGTTGAGAAGCTGGGCAATGGGCGAAAAATAAATCAGATCATCGCGATCGACGAACAAGACCAGAACCATTGGTTGTGTCTAATTACGGATCGATTATTGATTGTGATATAATTGTCGCTATCACATGCAACCAAATTAATTTAAACTCAGCAACTGTCCAAGAGTTGCCACTACTGGAAAGTCTAAATCCACTGGAAACATTTTCAAGCTCAAATACTTCTGGATCAGGAGTGGACGATGACACATTGGGGAGTACCTGACGGTGAGGATCATTTAGTTGGAAAGCTTTTCCGCTTCAGATCTACAAGCCATGTGTTCAACATCTGTAATCATATGTTTTGTCTCTTTAAAAGATGCCTGCATCAACTGCTAAGTGGGAAGATCTGCCGA
>JANNBD010000105.1:0-22940 GCA_031385105.1 Chamaesiphon sp. OTE_78_metabat_374 | reverse complement strand
CGAACTAACTGATACAATGCGACTGATAGCGATCGTCAGACTAAATACTAGCATCGTTGCTAATCCAACCTGCCACGACATCGCAAGTAATACTCCCACACTCACAGCGACGGATTTACCACCGCTAAAATTCAACCATATTGATTTACTATGTCCTAAAATTGCGCCAGCAGCCGCCAGCGGGACTAAATAATCTTGCCACTGAATCGGTAATGTTGAAAATAAATTGAAACTGAAGATATTATTAGCAATTGTTACAGCTAATGCACCTTTTAAAGCATCAAGAAATAACACGATCGATCCTGGCACTTTCCCCAATGTTCGCAATACATTTGTTGCTCCCGTAGAACCTGAACCATGTTCGCGAATATCGATTCCTCGCAACAACTTTCCAGCTAAATATCCCGTCGGAAATGAACCGAGAAAATAAGCAATGGTAAATATACCTGTAGCAATAATAATATTAATCAGCATCTCAATCTCAAATAAGTTTCCGAGTATACACCATCTGTATGGGCGGGTTTATGCCAGTATTTTTCGCAACCAATAAGCAAGTTTAAAACGAACCTGCCCTCCCATCACTAGCTGGTTAGGGCGGGTTTGAACGAAATTTTTATTGCAAGCGATATCGATTTCATAAACCCGCCCCTACGGATGGTGTGTAATTTGATAGTTAACGGTATTCGCGATAATCATCTAGTTGTTGATTGGGATCGGGGGCGAATGCTAACCAGAGCGGGTATTGCAAGATTGAGAGATCGATTTTACCTTCGGAGTTGTCGATAATAATTAGGGGCATCTCCTTATTCGCGACAATTCGATCGACCTTTTGGACTAAAGCTTCGGGATCTTCAAATAAAATTATCCCACCATTACCGCCGAAATCGGTCTTAGATAGCCCCAAACAGTCTTGAAAGCCTCTACGCCAGTCACCTAGTCGTTCCGGTAGGTTGGCGAGGACGAGAGTGCGGAGATAGTCACCGTATAGCTCCCTTAGTGCCGATACTGCGGCTGCGGCGATGATGACATTTTGTAAGCGGCTGCCCATCGTGCGAATGGCTCCCCGTCCATCTTTGGCAAAAAACCAGTCGGAAACCTTGTCGGCATGGACGGCTTCGAGGGTGCGACGGAGTTGCCAGGTGGGGGCATAATAGTCGGGGGCAGTACGATATCGACCGATCGAGCTGCGTACTTTCCCTGCTGTAGACTTGAAGGCAGGTTCGGCAAATTGAGGGTTTTGATTTCGGGGTGCAGGTGCGACGGCTGGGACTTGAGCGATGGGGGTTTGGATCCGAATCTGAGCGGGCGGTGGTTGGGGAAATTCGATTTCTTCAGCGATGACGACTAAATCTTGGAGACTACCAACGAGGTAATCTTTGAATCCTTGCAGTCGGATGGCGATATCTTGAGAACCACCTGCAAAACTTTTATTAATTTCTGCTTGAATTCGATCCCGTCTGCGTTCAAGTTGTTCGACAGAGATTTGCAGTTGTTGGCGACGCTGTTCGAGATCGGCGACTGAAGTTTGGATAATTTGACCAAAACTTGTCTGGGTATCGACTATTTGCTGTTCTAGTTGGGCATGAGTGACTTGAAGTTTGGCGATTTCAGCCTTGATTTGAGACTCCACTCGCACTAGTGGTGCCTGAGAATCGGTGACAAGATTTGGTGCTGTTTCCAGTTGCAGCTCTGGGGATATGTCTTGAGCAATCTCATCGAGTAAGATGCTCCAATTATCGTCTGGGGGTAGCGATATATCTGGATTTAGCTCTGGCTCTGTGACTTTGGGAGTATTTTGCGGTTCAGTAACTTCGCCACTATCCCAGACATCGCCAAGTTGAACTGGTACTGACGATATCTCTTCCACCACTCGCACATCAATAATTTCTGGCTCAGATGGATGTGATGTGGGATTTGGTGGATGATTTACGGTTCCGTCAGGGTTCATAGATTTAGGCTTTTAGGCTCTAGGCTTCAGGCTTTAGCAACATTATCACAATTCAATTGCGCTTGGGCAGAGGGTAATAGTGTTCGAGGCAAGTACGCAATAGTTGTGGATCGAAAATAATCGGGAGAAAGTGAATGCTGTTGACTTCTTTAAAGTAAAACAAAATGGGTACTGGTGGCCAAAATATCTGCCATGTTTCCCATTCTTGATAGGGAAAGCTACGGATTAACTTACTACCCCGATAGACTTCTAGGCTGGTAATCGTGAATTTTAGTTTAATGATCGCGGTTTGAATCGTCAGAAACAATCCGAATACGCCAATCGCAATCCCAGCCCATAATTGAATCACCGCAACTGGCAGCGCGGCTGCGATAATCACCAGCGGAATTGTATAGGTGGGCTTGAGTTCGACAACTTCAGGGAGCGGATTTGACGCTGGGATACTTGTCACTTTAATTAGTTGATAGTTGGTAAAATTAAGAGACTAAACCTTCAAACAGTTTATCGATTTGAGGATTGAGATCATCGAATAGATACGATCGAGTCTGTTGCTTGATTTGATCGATCGATCTACCGATTGATTCATTGACGACATCTAATAATCGATCGCATGAAATCGCATATTTTAATTGGGTTGGTTTATTTTCATCTTTATTGCTATCAAATATACCAGTTTGCATGACACAAACCTCACTGTAGATCAATTCCTGCTTGGGATTGAATCTAGCCCCCATACTGACGAAATAGAACCTATCGATCGTTTTTAAGACTAATCTTTCTGTCTGAATAAAACTATTGACATACTCAGCACTCATAATCCTTCTCGGCTTGGTTACTGGTTGAACTTCTGTAGCTAAATGCTGTTGCAATGCCTGAACAGTGTCATTAACGATTTTAATCGTCGATTGTTGTCTTTGAACTAATTGTTCTTCAACCTCAGTTTGAATATGGTTTAGTGCTGCTTCCATAAATGCTTCAGCATCTTTTTTGAAATCAAACTGCAAAACGCCTGTAGCACTAAACTCTAGCTTGGACTTAAACCAATGTACCGGATGGCGGGGTGGAAATCCGCGTTCATCTTCCATATTTTCAATATGGGAAGTCATTACCCGTTTTAAGAACGGCATCTGCTCTTGTTCTTTTTCCAGCAGAAAATGCCGAAAAGACTTACTCAATCGATCCTGGATCTCGCCAATATCAATTTTAAGCTCATCATCTAGAGTAACTTGTAGTCGATCGATAGTAGCTAGACTTTCGGTACGCAAAGTACTGAGATCAACGGTTGCTAAATTAGGATCGATCGTTTTACTACTATCCATGCTGTCGCCTCTTGACTCCTAAATCGCTCAAAATACCAGAGCCTCTATTTTAACTCAGTCTACGGCTGCAACGGTATGGGAATCGGATCTAAATTCAATCGCTCAAATAAGCGATCCTTGAGATCGGCTGCCATTGGGACAGTCGGGGCACTGTAGGGCATCAATTCTACGGATGCTTGGTAGCTTGCCAATGCTTGGGCTAAATCGGGACAGTCCCCAAGTTGCGCTTTCACCCACCGTCGTTCTTCAACATCTAGCAGATCGAGCGCGTACAGTGGTGCAAGTTCATGAAAATATTGGTAGTTGGCTTTCACTAGGGAGTAGATCGGGGTTTCGGATGTACTGACTCGCTCGTTATTGCGGTAAGGCTGCAATAACGAGTAACAAGTAGATCTACGCTGATAGCGGGAAATGAGATCTCTTTGCGAGTGGTAATTGTCTGATTAATTCGATCGATTATCGGTATATTTTCGCTGCTGACAGATCCAACTCCTCGAAACTTGCGTAGTTCTAGTTACATACTTCCAATTAGTGAGAGTGACTGTATTTACAAATACATTTACAGAGGTTCCCCAAATCAATCATGGTCTTTTTATTAAATCAAACTAATGTTTTTGAATATTTGGCAGGTCTAGGCTATTCCTTCGATCAGAATACTAGTCGGACTGAATCAGTTGTTGCTAAAAACTTCGATTTATTGTTGACATTTGCTCCTGACTTACAACTATTAGTTAAACAGGAGCGTCATCAAGCAGGTAAGGCTATTGGTGAATTTGTAGCAGAATCACAAGTTCATAAATTGACCCGCAATTTCCCAGAACTGAATCACTGGCAAGCTTCGATCTCTGAATTACTACATTTTGATCGAGCTAATTCAATCTTGGTACTTAGGTATCTCAATGACTATCAAGATCTGCTGAATTTCTATACTAAAGAGAATATTTTTCCAGATCTAATTGCCAAGGAACTTGGAATATTACTAGCTAATTTTCATCGCGATACCTATCATCAGTCAATATATCGTGAAGCAATTACCCAAGATCGAGAGGAGTCTAAAACTAGTATTGTCAGTGGATTAATTTCTAGTCTAGAACGACTCACCCCCGAAATTTTTGGCAGCGTTCCTGATGATGGACTGAAATTCTATCAGTTGTATCAACGGTATGATAGTCTCGGCACAGCATTGGTAGAACTAGGCGATACGTCTACACCTGCTTGTCTAACTCACAATGATTTGAAGCTAAATAATATCCTGGTTCACAATGACTGGAAACAGTCTGACTCCCAGATAATTAGAGTAATTGATTGGGAGCGTTCTGATTGGGACGATCCGGCTTTTGATTTGGGTACTCTAATTGCTAGTTATTTACAGGTATGGTTGGATAGTTTTGTAGTGAGTAAATCACTATCGATCAAGGAATCTTTAAGTTTAGCTATTACTCCACTCGATCGAATTCAACCCTCGATCTCTAGTTTGACACGCGCCTACTTACAAAGTTTCCCAGAGATATTAATCGATCGACCAGATTTTTTAGCACGAGTAATTCAGTTTGCTGGACTAGGTTTAATTCAGGGAATTCAAGCTGAAATTGATTATCGAAAAACATTAGGAAATATTAGCATTGCTCAGTTACAGGTAGCCAAGGCATTACTATGTCGCCCAATCCAGTCGATGCCAACAGTATTTGGAACATCAGAATTATTAGCACCACTAACAGTTGCTGATTAATTACACCGATAACTATTCTTTAATCAACTAATCAGATCATGCAAAGACAGGATTCGATCTCAACTAATTCTGATGTGAGTGCTTATCTAGAATTAATGTTTGCCTTGAAAGACATCGCAGGTAATATTGAAATCCGTGATGATTTTTCAATTCATCATCCTCGTTACAAACCGCTAGAAATTTCAGCCGAAGCGGTAGCTAGATTCCAACAGATGCCAGCACAGATCCAGCAGAAATTTCTGAGTTCTCAATTGTGCGGCTTTCTCTACGGTATTTACTACAACGGTTCAATGCGAAGCGAATTTGCTTTAAATGCGCCAGCGATTAGTCCACTGCTGAATCTAGAAAATAATCTATTGATGGGTATCGATATGACTTTCTTCCAGCGGCTAGACGATGCCAATCATGGTGAGGGTTACTTTAGTGAAGGTTGGCTGATTCTGAGCGCGGAAAGGGGGAATGATGATAGCTTAGTCGTCAAAAATGGTGGCTTAAGATTTTATATTCAACGAGAACGACATCTTCGAGCCACAGATCGACAAGCCAACGTAGGCGAGACTGTTGCAATTAGATTGCCTAAAAATCGGCTCCAGAATGAGTTCTATGTGGCGATTGGTAATTTAGGCTTCAATTCTCCAAGTACGACAGATACGTTGGTACGAATCTACTTTAACCTTACGCCCGAAGGAGCGGTTGTCGTGATGGAAAGCTTGACGCGGCGGCTCAATCAAGCCGGAATCTTATTTAGTTTCAAGGTTTTGTACAATCCTCAGCAGTATCACCGCTTTGATGCGGGGGTGCTCTACTTTGACAAGGTGGATTATAAGGCTGTCTCGTTGATTTTAGCTGCGATTTACATGGAATGTCGATCGTATTTTGTGCCAGAGGTACCCTTATTTACTAAGCAGCTAGCTGCTGGAATGAGCGTGGCAGAAGAACCAAATCTGAAGTTCGCTCAGAGTGAAAGCTTTGGGATGAATCGTTGTCAAATTGTGACGGATGGATTATTAAAAGCATTTGAGGCGGGACAAGATTCATCTGCGGAGAGAATGAGTGCAATCCTCGCACAGTTCGCACTGGTAGGCATCGATTTACAGCATCCATATCTCAATCGTGATTCTGAAAATATCTATCATTCATTTCCATTGGTTGATTAGTCAAAGGATCAAAACTGTAATAATTATGATCCTTTACATTCGATCGATTTCGCGTATCTTCAGAGCTTGCACCGTTAGGATTTAACTATGGATTTTTACAACATCCGATCGATCGAGATATTATTACCAAATTAGGAATTTAATAACATGGCTAACATTACACTCCAAGACTTGATTAGTTCCAATGTCACTGGCATCAATTTATTCAATGACTCAGAGAGCTTCATGCAAGACTTGTCTGAAGACGAACTCAACTTACAAGGTGGTTTCAAGCATCCTCAGCCTACTGCTCGCGACACGATTTTCCCAATTAAACCTAAACCACGCCCTACTCCACCAATATTCTGGGTGCCATAAGGTAATCTTCTCTCTAGCAATGACATGAACATTTGTTAGAACTAAATTTGTGGGTAGTTAATTTCAAATCAGCAGCATCTCACTTCCTAGTATTCCTGGCAAGGATATTCTAGGAAGTGGGATATTTTTTATTAGCATCAATCTTAAAGGATTAAAAATAAGTTAGTTGTCACCCTATCAGTATTTAAAATGATCTAGACATGCTCGGTTGCTCAAGTTATTGTTTTGACAGGAAGCAAATATATCTAATTTGACTTCGCTAAAATCATAAAACAACCTCACTTAGGAATTAGTACAATGGCTAACATCACAGTAAAAGATTTATCAAACCTTCAAGATAATGGCAGCTTCATTCGCGATTTATCTGAAGCAGAACTGGACTTACAAGGCGGTGGATTATTTAAGGTCATTGGTAAGATCTTTAAGGTAATTACTGGTGCTGTAAAGGTTGTTGGTGCAGTTGTCGGTCTTTTTGGCGGCGGTGGCAGTGGTGGTCGCAATGAGCACACACAACAACACTAATTAGACTTAAATGATCGATCAATTGCGATCGATCTGAATTCTATAGCAATCTAGCTACTGAACTTAGCAATCTAATCATCGAAACAATACAAATTAATTAGGAATAGAATCAAAATGGCTAATATCACACTAAAAGACCTCACAAACTGCACAGATAATGGCAGCTTCATCCGTGACTTGTCTGAGGCAGAACTAGACTTACAAGGTGGTGGATTCTTTAAGTTTCTCAGAAAGGTAGTTCGTGCTGTTACTGATGTTTTTGGTGTTGTTAAACTTATCAAAGGTAAATAGAAGTGTAGGGTGAGCATTGCCCTTTTCATCCTCAGATACTTGTCATCGATCGACTGAATTATATCTACTTACTTGGGAAAGCAATCGACATTAATTAATTAGGAGTAAAGAAATGGCGAAAATTAAAGTCCAAGACTTGACTAGCATCATCGAAGATTTATCAGAGCATGAACTTGATTTGCGGGGAGGTCTGTGTGGTGTGCTGCGTAAAATTCGGATAGGTAATCTTGTTGTTACGATAGGAGATAAGTGTCGTCGAGTACCACCTGACCATTCATTCTAAAACTATCTTCAGATAGGATAATCCATAAAGATTTTGATTTTAAATCAAAATCTTTATGGTCGATCGGAATCTCAATCGCTATTCAAGACAAATCATCAATCGCTTTTAAATTCTGCTGTTAATTCATCTATCTAGACTTGATGCTAAGATAGCTAATTTATCGCTCAAAAATTCTGTAAATAGTTGAGACTGTATTTCTTGATAAGTTGACTCATCTAGTGCTGCTTTGATGATTTCTTCCACCCAGATGAGATGAAAGCCTTTGGCAGTAGCGATCGGTTTAATTACCTGTGGATAAGATGTAACCGAAAAGATCGATCGCAAGCCCTGACTGAGATCATTCCGTCCCATCTTGCCAAGATAGCCACCTTTGCGCTTCAGCTCTGGATCTTTGATATATTTAGCTGCTACGTCTGGAAATCTGATTTCACCTTCACGGATGGCATAATATAGCTCAGTGGCTAATTCTTTGTCATCAATAATCACTTCATACATTGCTACTCGATCGAAGTCTAGTTGATGCTGATAGAAGTGTTGTTCAACTTTATCTGCTAACACTGCATTTTTAAGTTTGTCGCTCAGTAGCTCTAAATGAATAATCGTTTCAAATTCATCAAGAGAGAGTTGATTTATCTCTAGCCACTGCTGGGTAATTTTGGCACTGATGAGTCTATTATTAGCACGAAAAAGATCGGCAGCATCTTGCAATTCGGGGATTTCTACTTTGATCCCGACCTTATTAGCTTCCGCTTGAACAATCCGCCGCGTCACAATTTGCTCCATGATTTCAGGAATTTTGCGCGATATCTTGAGTTGTTCGAGGATATCTTCAGTTGTGATATTGAAATCGATCGACATTGTAATTTGCTCCTGGTTTAAAATAAAAAATATTCTGAGTAGCTAACCATTTAGTAGGGGTAATTCATGAATTACCCCTACTAAATGGTCAGAGTTATCGTCTAAATACCGCCCTGCTGTAATTTCTTGAATGGATCGAGGATCAGATCGATCGTTTGGCGTTGGCGGATGATCACCTCAGCGGTGGCTGTCTGCCCCAGATTGAGCGGAATTTGTTTACCCTGAGACTTGATGTAGTTACGATCGAGCATCACATCTACTTCAAATGCTTCAATCTTGCCATTTCCTACATCTACGAGCTTGGAATCTGGTGACACCATCTGAACCTTGCCCTCGACTACACCGTAGTCCTGGAACGGATAAGCATCGAATTTAACCTTCACAGGCATCCCAGTTTTTAAAAATCCGCTGTTCTGGCTGGGCATCTGGACTTTGAGAATCGTCGCTGCACCCTGGGGGGCAATCTGCGCCACCAATTGACCAGTTTGGACAAAGGACTTAGGCTGCTTGAATGGGAGCTGGAGGACGGTACCAGCGACGGGAGCGCGGATGACTTTTTGGGCTAGTTGGCGTTCTGATTCTTGGATTTGTTGCTTGGTTTGGGAGATTTCGGTATTGAGGGTGAGGATTTGCGACTGGAGATCTTTGAGCTGTTCTTCACTTTTGAGGATGGCTAGTTTACCGCCCTGAAGCAGACTGTCGCGGTTGCCCTGCTGTTCTTTGATGCGGGATTGGGCTTGTTTAATCTCGCCTTTTTGCTTGGCTGTGCTCTGTTGATATTCCCGATTTTGCTCCTGAATTTTTGATTCAGCTTGACGAATATCGGCTTGGAGCTGATACAAGACGCGGTTGTAATTACTCTCTTGTTCTTTGAGCATAGTGTTCGCCAGTTCCACCTCAGCCATTGACTGGGCATTCATGCGTTCACTCTCATTCGCAATAGTTCGGACTTCCGATAGTTTTACTTCGGCAACTCCGCCTTTCTCCCATAAACCTTGGTAGCGTTTGACTTCTCGGAGATTCCATTCATATTTGCTGCCATTAATGATTAGAGCTGTTTTAGCAGCCGTAAGCTTCTGCCGAGATTGAATTAGTTGAGCAGCTTTTTCGGTGCGTTGAATTAGAAGATTTGCCTTGCTATCAGTGAGGATTTTATTAGCTCGATCGAGTTGAATTAGTCTGATATTATCTGATAGGGGCGCACCAGATTTTTTCTCGGCTAAACTCTGCTGGGCTTGCTCAAATTGAGCCAGCTTCTCGACTGCTTGAGCCTTGTTTTGTTGCTGCTGAGTAGCGATCGAAATCGTCACTTGATTCTTGGCAATTCCCAATTGAGAAAGCCGATTCATTTGCCCTTCGAGCTTAGTTTTAGACTGCTGCACCTCCGCTCTGACGGCATCAGATTCTAGTTCGAGTAATATTTGTCCCTTTTGGACAGATTGCCCTTCCTGGGCGCGGACAGCAGTCACTGAGCCAGATGTCGCTGCTTCCAGCCGATTAGAAGATCCCTTCGTCTCGATCCGTCCCCGCCCTGCGCCCGTTTCATCAAACTTGGACAACATCGCCCAAGGCAGAACCGTGCAGGTAAAAATGAAGATCAAATAGAGCAATCCCCGCGTCCATAGTTGCGGTAATGCTTCGATCGCATCTTTGACAGTATCTGACCAATCAGCCGCAGGTACAGCCACAATTGCCGTGTTTTCTGGGGGGATTTCAATTGCTGGAGCTAATTCGATCGATCGACCATTTAATATTTCAGACATTGTTTTTCTCTTTTCTATATGTTCTAAAAAGCTGGTATGTAAATCCCCTCCTCGGAGGGGTGGCACGTAGCGACGGTGTGGGTAGATCCCCGCAACCATCAAAAAATCTCAAACAACCCCCGCAGGCTCTAACTGCTGTTGATTGAAGTAGTAATAATGCCCCCGCTTGGCAATCAATTCGTTATGAGTTCCTTGCTCAATCAAAATCCCCCGATCCAGTACTAAAATCTGATCCGCCGCCCGAATTGTCGAGAGCCGATGGGCGATGACTAATGTTGTTCGCCCTTTCAGAATTGTGCCGAGATTCTGTTGAATGATCCGCTCAGATTCGGGGTCTAAATGGGAAGTAGCCTCATCCATAATCAACAGCGGCGGATTGCCCATGAGAGCGCGGGCAATTGCTAGCCGCTGGCGTTGTCCACCAGAGAGCGAGCCACCGCCTTCACCAATTTGGGTTTCATAGCCCATTGGTAATTTGGAAATAAACTCATCCGCACCCGCCAGTTCTGCCACTTCCATTACTTGATCGAGACTAGCTCCAGGCTGGCTCAGACTGATGTTTTCGCGAATCGTGCCGCCAAACATAAATGTGTCTTGATCGACGACTCCAGCCTGCTGGCGGAGGGAACCGAGGGAGAGATTTGCTAGATCGTAACCATCGACTAAAATCCTGCCATCAGTGGGTGGATATAGCCCCAGAGCCAGTTTAGAAATCGTCGTTTTGCCCGAACCACTGCGCCCAACCAGAGCCACCATTTGCCCTGGTTTCATCTCAAACGAGAGATTTTCGAGGATGTTTTCATCACCTTCGGGTTGATAGCGGAAGGTAACATTTTCAAACCGAATATGACCTTGAAGTGGCGGCAGCGATTGTCTGGCTTGGAGATGTAAATCTTCCTCTGGTTCGGCATCTAAAACATCATTAATTCGCTCCATCGCAATCACTACTTCTTGAAGCTGATTCCAGAGTACAGTCAACCGTTGAAAAGGTTGAATAATATTGCCCAACAGCATATTAAAGGCAACTAGTTGACCGACTGTTAGTTGACCCTGGATCACCTGATAAGCTCCAAAGCAAAGCATGGTACTAGTAATTCCCGACTCGATCGCATTACTAAAAATCTGGAGCCGATTGCCAATCATTTCTCCGCCGAAGTTAGCTTTGATTGCTTTGTAAAATAGCTCTTCCCATTTCCAGCGGACGCTTTGTTCGACGGCACTAGCTTTGACTGTTTTAATTCCCGTCAGGGCTTGAATCAAGTAACTATTTTCTTCGGAATAAGCATTGAAGATCTCGCGAGAGGTGCGGCGGAGAAATGGTGTGGAAACCAAGGCTAGGAGTAAGAATGGCGGAACAATCAGCAGTGACACCAACGCCATTTGCCAGCTATACCAAAACATTAAACCCAGATAGACAAACACCATCAGCAGATCTAATAAAATGGTTGTTGCTTCACCAGACAAAAACTTCTGAATCTTCTCATTTTCTTGAACGCGAGACATGATGTCACCCACATATCGCGACTCAAAAAAGCTCAATGGCAACCGCATTGTATGGCGAATAAAAGCAACAATTAGAGCTAAACTGAGCTTGCTAGAAGTATGATCGAGCAGATATTGGCGCAAGCCCATCATGGCAACTCGAAACATACTAAAAATAAATAGCCCGATTGCTACCGTAATCAGCGTCAATTCTGATTTTTGCACCACCACTCGATCGAGAATTACTTGCGTAAATAATGGTGTGACTAGCCCGAAGATCTGAATAAAAAACGAAGCAATAAAGATCTCGATTGCGACTACCTTGTGCGGCTTGAGCAGCTCAAAAAATTGCCAAAACGGAGTCGTTGCTTCTTCAGTCTCTCTGAGTAACCCCGACGGTTCTAAAATCAGCGCGTACCCAACCCAACCTTGGAGAAATTCCGAGTGATTGAGACTGCGTTGACCGATCGCCGGATCTGCGACAATTACTTCAGTAGGGGTGACATTGTAGACGACGATATAGTGCTTGCCTTCCCAATGAACGATCGCAGGTAACGGCTGCTGCCCTAATAAATCGAGGCTAATTTTGACTGGGCGACTGGTAAAGCCGATACTCTCTGCCGCTGCTGAGAGTCCCTTGAGCGACGAGCCATTGCGATCGACTTTTGCCAGATCCCGCAGCCGATTGACACTAAATTTCTTGCCCCAATACAGCGAAACCATCACCAAGCAAGCCGCGCCGCAGTCTGAAGCACTTTGCTGGGCGTAGTAAGGATAACGACGAGTCACCCGCTGCAACAGATGTCCGGCGGTTTGAGCAGGATTGGGGAAATAGGCTTTACTGATTTTGCGACTCGTATCTGGTGGCAATTCAACTGGTGCTAGCTTTGCAACAACTGGAGCTGACTCGGCAATCTTGCCAGATGCAGAACTCGATTCCCCACACCGCAATTGCACCGTTGCCCACAACTGCTGCCCGATGGTGGGATATTTAGCAGCTAAAGAGTTGAGGATTGCCAGGGGCAAAAACCAGATCTGGACGTTCACCCCCGCTCTGGCGGTATAGGTAGCCAGTTCCTCCCCAGGGAAAAATGTATATTCCCCAAAATACTGCCCTGCCCCTAGACTCTCGATCGGTTCATCATTTTCGTCTAATAACCGCACTTTACCAGCTAAGATTATGTAGACTCCGGCGGAGCTGTTTTCGTTCGTCCACAATGTCCCCAAATCGGGATCGATGATTCGTCCACTATCGAGACAGGATCGATATTCTTTTGGGATGAGCGAAGTCAGAAAAATCTCGTCGAGCTGCTGTTGGGAAATAAGTTGGGGAAGAGGATGCTGCGCCATAAATCTTGGAATCTAGCTGGATTTTAAATAAGTGAAGTCCTGAGTCTGCTCGATTTGGTTCGATCGAAACATCAGGTAAGTCGGCAATAAAAATATTTGCGGTAGAGCGGCTCTGGGGCTGCTGAAGCTTCGTTCTGGTCGATAATCCCAGCTCCCGCATCACCCGCTTGAGATGGCTGTGACTGACTGCTATCCCCTGCTCCTTGGCGATGTGCTTACCCAGCCAATCGATCGTCCAAGTCTTGAATGGATAGCCGTAGTCTCTGGGGCTATGCTGAAGTAGCTCCCGCAGGAGTTCGATATACTCATCTGTAACTACTTTTGGTCGTCCTACCGGACAATCTAGGTACTGATGCGCCAGTCCAGCCTTGGTAAGCTGGATCCACCGACTAGCCGTCCCTGGAGAGCAGCTCAAGGTGCGACAAATTGCGGCTTGGGTTTCACCGCGATCTGTCAATAGGATGATTTCCAATCGCTGTCGATAGGCGTTATGTGGCTCCTTAGCGATCTTCTCTGCCAACAGTTGTCGTTGAAATGGGGTGAGATAAATACCCTCAGAATTTTGATTCATCTATTCATTCAGCCTCTATGTAGTAGCTTGATTTGAATAGTTATACGCTGCTAATTCTGAACCGGATCTCTCGATCGCCAAATTAATGATACTTATTTCTCAAATACTGAAATTTAGCCTAAAGTCCATTAAAGCCACCGCCATCTCGATCGTCAGAAGGCAACTCTAGTGGCTGGGTAATTTCTGGTTGAAGATCGCTTTTGATCTGACTGAGCAGTAATCCGGTAATTAAGATCATGCTGCCAATAACTTGCAGCATTGTCGGCAATTCTGCCAAAATCCAGTAAGCAAATAGCATTCCGGCGATTGGATGAAAGCATGAAACAATTGTTGCCACAGTGAGGGAAGATTCCCGCGAACCTTTGATCCATAGTGACTGTCCCACCACGACAATTACGCCCCCATAAACTAACATCCACTGCCATAAAAACGGCGAAAACATCTCGGCAAAATGCCCAGATCCATATAGGATAATAGCAGAGATAAAAAAGACGATCGATCCTACTCCAGTTCTAAATATCCCATAAATTCCGACTGGAATATCTGACAGCTTTTGCTTGTTGATCAGAGTAGCAATCGCTGAGACTACAGCCGCCGTAATGGTCAGAACCTCACCTGTACCAATCATTAATCCAGACTTTGCCAGATCCGATCGATCACCGATGACTGCAACTATGATGCCGATTAGGATAACAAACGCACCAATTTTTTGATATCGATTCAGGCGTTCTTGGAGAACGATTCTAGATAAAATTATAATTAGCGGTACTTCTAATCGACCTAATAAAATGATATTATTTACAGGTGATAGTGCCAATGCTCGAAAAATTGCGGCTGGAGCAATCGCCCCAGATAAAATCGCTACAATCGTCAGATTTATCCACTCGGCTTTGGGAATATTGCCAAAGTTTTCAGCAGTCAACTGATGGCGATATACCAACAACATTAAGCCCAACGCACAAACATTACCGACAAATAAAACGTTGCACAAAGAAATCGGATTGTGCCCATTCACAAATTGAGTAGCACCAACTTCTGACAGCTTGCGAGTCACGGAACTAGAAGCTCCGAAGATCAAGATTGCGATCCACAAATATACTTGACCTGGAATCCTAGAAAAATAACGATCCATTTGCAACCCCAGTAACCAATCTTTGAAGTCATTCTATAGTCGATCGTCAATCATTAACTGCCAACTGGAATTTCTAGTAAATCTCTTACCCCCGTTAAGCCCTGAAGCAAAAACAATAGCAACGCGATCGAATTCAAGATGATATGGACTCGTCGCCACTTAAGATTGCGATAAATTTCTGGCAAGATCGTTAATGAGACGATCATTAAAATCGCAACTGTGATTCCATAATAATAATGGGAGAAAAACCATTCGGCTTCCCGACGGTACACCCCATCTTGGGAGCCGAGAATAATTAAGCCTCCACTAGTCAACGTTGCAAAAATTGCTCGCCAGTTCGCTGTCTGAGCGCGGTACAAGAATAACAAGGATCCAATCGTTGCGGCAAACATTAGTACAATAAAAATTACTTGTCCTGGGGCAGTCTGCCAGACTTGCTGCTTAATAATTGTCTTGACAATAGGATATAACAATCCCAGTAAGGCGACACCAGTTGCCGTCCCCGTTAGCCACCGCCCGATGCTCACATGTTCTAATCCCGCTTGGGGCGAGATTTTACTTTTTATGCCAGCTTTTGTCTCTAGTCTGCGCTGGCGAGTCTTCCAGGCAAAGTACATGACAACTCCCAACAGCGGATAGATCACGACAACAGCTAACAGCGGGTGAATCAGGCGGAGCCAATCGGAAAAAGTCATGATCTCGAGGAATAGGTAGTAATGAGATTTTTAATATTATAAATAAACTTGCTAGTAAAGATTCGATCTGATTTGACGATCGAATCTTTACTAAACTGCCTAATTAAGTGGTGCAAACCCAAACGTAGCGTTAAACTTGCGGCACCAAATCACAACTGACTTAAATTGTGCCACATCAACCCCATTCGGAATTGAGTACATTTGTTGTCCCGATACTTTTTTCAACCGTCCTAAGCTGACATAATTAGCTTTGGCATAACTCTTGGGCGAATCCTGACGATGCAGAATCACAAATAAATCTGGCCCATTATTACTCTGAAAACTACTGTCAAATTTGAGGTACTTCTTGCCATTTTTGAGGGTGATTTGAGCTGTGCCGCTAGTGGGATGTTCGGACTTCTGAAAGTCACCGCTAGCTAGGACAGTCGCCGCTGCTACCTTGCTAGTAACTGTTAGTGATGAAGATACAGGTAATTCGGCTTTGGCTGGTCTTAAATTGGCATTTGAGAGGACTGGCAAGCAGATGGAAACTGTCGCAATCAAAGCTGTTAATAGTAAATTTTGACGTTTCATCGATCGAGGCTCCTAAGCTTAAATTAATTAGCATCGATCGATTTAATTCAGTCCTATTTATAGGAATACTCAACAAATTAACCGTGCTGTCTAATATACATCAGTTAAACCAAATCGGATTGGTTTAATGGCAAAATCTTTGATCCGATCGACGAAGATTGCTGCTCGTAACGATTTAGCACTCATTTCTCGCCGATCACAAATCATCGGTGATTTTTAAGTGAAGAGATCTAAAGAAATAAATAAAATCTTTAAATCCAATTCTAATTTGAGCTTGTAGCTCTAGGGAATGCCGATCTAATTAGGCTGATTTTTCATGTTTTATATCCAGCATTTTCAAAATCTATTTAACATCCATAAATTCTGTTTAGTCAAGGCTACAGGCTGAGTTCAGAGTACGCTGCCTGAATCAAAATCAGCAGATTAAAGCATACTCATAAACATGTCTTGGAGATTCAACTATGTCATGGGATTTATTATTTTCACCAGAATTGGGGCAATTTACGCCAATTATTCTGACATTAGCAGTCACAGCTACAGTTTTAGTTTTTAGTGTGCGAGAATGGCTGCCATTAGATATCATTTCAATTTCTGCCGCTGCCGCACTGATGGTAATGGGCTTAGTCACGCCAGAGGAAGGAATCTCTGGTTTTGGTAATGCTGTCACCATCACAGTGATGGCAATGTTTATTCTCAGTGCTGGGATTGATCGCAGTGGTGCGATTCAAATTATTAATAAGTTTTTTGTGAAATGGGGCGGTAAACATCCCGTTCGGCAAATTCTATTATTGGGCGCAATTGTTGGCCCAATTACAGCTTTTATTAATAATACGGCGGTGGTAGCTGTCTTTATTCCGGTAGTGGAAGATTGGTGTAAGCAGCGGGGGATCTCAGTCTCTAAGCTATTAATGCCGCTGTCTTTTATTACGGTGCTGGGCGGGATGATCACCGTCATTGGCACATCTACCAGTGTCCTCGCGAGTGGAATTTCCAAACGGTTAGGCTACGGGGAATTTGGTTTATTTGAATTCTCTAGACTGGGGATCGTGACATTTTTAATTGGGCTAGTTTTTCTCGCTGTTACTGCTCCGACATTATTACCGAGTCGGATTAAACCTACTCGTGAATTGGTTCAGTCTGATTACGACCTGAAGGTTTATATCAGTGAGATTGTAATTACGCCTGATTCCCAATTAGTGGGTCAAATGTTGGGAGAAAGTTGTTTAAATCGGAGTGAAAACTGTCCGCGCCAGCGATTTGATATCGATACTTTAGAGTTGATTCGGGACAAAGTTCACTTTTCTCATCCACTCGATCGCAAAATTTTACAGGCTGGAGATGTGTTAATTGTCCGCGCCAGTTGCCAGGATCTAATCGAGATTAAAGCTGAACGGGGCATCGAAATTCACCCCGAATTACGATTTGCCCAACCCGATTTGAATTCGGAAGAAGAAGGATTAGTCGAAGCTTTAATCCCCGCTAATTCCAGTCTGGTTGGTTCAACTTTAAAAGATAGCCAATTTCGACAGCAATACAATAGCGTGGTTTTGGCGGTGCGGCATGGGGATAAAGTAATTCGCGAACGGATGAATAATATTCCGTTCCGGTTTGGCGATGTGCTGCTAATTCAAGGGCCAAAACAGAGCCTAATCGGGCTACAAGCCAATCCCAATCTGATTGTGCTCGATCGAATTGATGTGCCAAATCCGCGCCAGGGCAAAGCTGGAATTGCTGTTGCGATTACCCTGGCAGTGGTTGTATTTGCGGCATTCGATCTAGTCCCAATTATGGTCAGTTCGCTGATTGGGGCAATTTTGATGGTGATCACGGGCTGCCTCAAGCCTGGGGAGCTATATACCTCAGTCCGATGGGACATTATTTTCTTGATTGCGGGGTTGATTCCTCTGGGGATCGCGATGGAAAAATCAGGTGCAACCCAATTGCTAGCAAATGGACTCACTGGAATCGGCGGCGGGATTTCCGGCTACTGGCTACTGACGATTTTCTATATTGTCACTTCAATTATTACTGAGCTGCTGTCCAATAGTGCCACCGTGGTGCTGCTGCTGCCGATCGCGGCGAAAGTTGCCGAGCAGTTGAATTTTAATCCAGTTGCCTTTATTTTTGCGGTGACATTTGCCGCTTCTAATAGTTTTATGACCCCGATTGGCTATCAGGCAAACACGATGGTTTATGGCCCAGGCGGTTATAAGTTCACGGATTTTGTGCGGCTAGGTTTACCGCTGAACATATTGATGACGCTGATTACGCCACCATTAATTATCCTTTTCTACGGACTCTAAACCAAGCGCGACTGAATTTTTTACAACATTATTTCTAGGAACATGACGATGATTAAAACCTTAATTCAACCTCATGGCGGCAAACTAGTCGATCGATATCTGACCGGATCGAAAGCTGAATTTGTCGGTTCGGCGGCTCAATCTCTGCCCAAATTCCCCCTGTCTGCCCGCAATCTGGCCGATCTAGAATGTATTGCTACGGGTGTTTATAGCCCGCTCAAAGGCTTTGTAACTGAATCGGAGTATGAATATTTACGCCTGCCTAATGGACTAGCCTGGAGTATTCCCGTCACGCTTCAGATGCCAGCAGCCGAAGCCGACAAGTATCAACTCGACCAAGATATTGCCCTGGTTCACCCCAATGGTGACATCGTGGCGGTAATGAGTGTGACGAGCAAATATCAGCCAAATCAACAGCGAGAAGCCGAGGCTGTATACCAAACAGCCGACACCAATCATCCAGGCGTTCAGGCGATGCTAGCGGAAGGTGCGGTCTATCTGGGTGGCCCGATCGCGATGGTAAATTCCATTAATCATCATGATTTCCTCGAATTTCGACTCACCCCCGAAATAACCCGCCAGATCTTCATGGAACTAGAATGGCAGACCATCGCCGCATTCCAAACCCGCAACCCGATTCATCGCGCCCACGAATACATCACCAAAATTGCCCTAGAACTAGTTGACGGTCTATTTATCAATCCCCTCGTCGGTACCAACAAATCTGACGATATCTCTGCCACCGTGCGGATGCAGTGCTACCAAGTATTGCTCGAAAAATATTATCCTGCCAGCCGTGTGCGATTGGGCGTATTCCCCGCTGCGATGCGCTACGCTGGCCCCCGTGAGGCAATTCTCCTACCATCCACTATTCACCATTCACCATCATGAAAACTATTACCTTAGTCCAAAAAATCAGATCAAACGGCGAACTCTGCGCTAAATCAGCCAAAGTCATCGCCGATCTGACTGCACGGGGATTGCGAAACAACATCGATTGTTTAGTTACCGCCGATGAGCGAGATCCTGCCAGCGAAGGCTATACATTAGCTGCCAAATATCAAATTAATGCCGCACCTTTTTTCATTGTCACCACTGATGACGATCGAACTCATGCTTATCCAGTCTATAGCCAATTTCTCCGAAGTGTCTTCAATATAGAGCCTGCTGAAAGTGATGAAATAGCTGAAATAATGGCACAGAATTCAGATATGTACTTTATCTAATTCCATTGCTCAAGATTTGATTAAAATCAATGAATTTATCAATTCCTAGCTTTAAAAGTGCGACTGCTGATTTATTGCCAGGGCTACTGTTAACAGCCGCATTAGCTCTGATTGCCACTAGTTTACAGAAATTACCTGGCATCAACATTTTCAGTCCCCTAATTTTGGCAGTTATAATCGGAGTATCAATCCGTAATACTGTCGGAATTAGATCGGTGTACAAGCCTGGAATCACATTTTCACTCAAGAAAATCTTACGGTTAGCCGTAATTCTATTAGGCTTGAAATTGAGCTTTGTCCAAGTATTGTCGGTTGGTTTAACCGGATTGATGATTGTGCTAGTTACGTTAGTTAGTGCGTTTATGTTTACCTGTTGGTTCGGGACACATTTGGGAATCGATCGCAAGCTAGCTCAATTAATCGCCGCAGGCACATCAATTTGTGGCGCATCTGCGGTATTGGCAACAAATGGTGTAATCAAAGCTACTGATGAAGCTGTAGCTTATGCCGTGACGATCGTTACATTATTTGGGACGATCTCAATGCTGCTATATCCATTACTTGATTTGCTATTCCAAACTAGTCCCCGTGAATTTGGACTATGGTGTGGTGTTTCAATTCATGATGTGGCTCAGGTTGTTGCAGCGGCTTCTCAAAAGGGAATCGAAAGTGGTGAAATTGCCACGATTTCTAAACTTTCGCGAGTGA
The DNA here is from genome assembly GCA_031385105.1 of Chamaesiphon sp. OTE_78_metabat_374. GTDB lineage: Bacteria > Cyanobacteriota > Cyanobacteriia > Cyanobacteriales > Chamaesiphonaceae > Chamaesiphon. The sequence continues at coordinate 2,673 of JANNBD010000105.1, read as the reverse complement.
TATTTCTGATCCCAATGCTGTTGGGATTAGAAATATTATCAGCCAATCAAACAACTGAATCAAAAAAAGCTGCTAAATCACCAATCCCGTGGTTTGTGTTTGGCTTCATCATTCTAGTTGTACTGAATAGTTTTTCAGTATTTCCACCTGCGTTCAAAGAAATAGTCACCCAAGGAAATCAATTCTTGCTGACCATTTCACTAAGCGCAATGGGATTAGAAACAAATATCTCTAAAATGAGAGAGATTGGCTTAAAACCACTTTTCTTAGGTGCTTGTTCCTGGCTATTTATCTCAGGATTAAGCTTGGGATTAATCACGGTTTTTTACTAACCAAATACAAACTAGAGAACTATGAATACATTAGATCGCCTAATCAAACTTTCAATCTTAGGACTAGCTGGACTATCATTACTATCAATCGACCCTATCCCTGCTATTGCCCGCCCTCAATCACCGCAATTAAAATCAATGATGGCTGGAGCTGGAGATCGATCGAATGGCTTAATTCAGCTCAAAAGTAATTTTAGTATCGAAGAAACAACGACTCGGATCGAAAGTTTACTAAAAGAACGTAATTTAGTTCTAGTAGCTAAAGTAGATCATGCCGCAAATGCTAAATCAGTTAAACTGGAACTCCGACCAACTCGATTGTTTATTTTTGGTAATGCTAAAACTGGCACGCCACTAATGCAGTGCAATCAAAATGTGGGGATAGATTTACCCATGAAAGGACTATTATGGCAAGATGCTCAAGGACAAGTTTGGTTTGGCTACAATGACCCTCAGTATCTCAAAGATCGCCACCAGCTCAAGCAATGCGATTTTCCAGAGGAAAGGCTATTGCTAGGGCAAACGCTCCGCTACCGCCAACGAGAAATTGATGCCGCTAGCAAAGCAATGAAGGCTCTAGCCGCAGCCGTTACTCAAGTTACTAAATAATCGATCGACTAGCCCCAAGTCCTTATTACCTGGAGCAACTTCTACCCCACTCGAAAGATCGATGCCATCGGGGTGCAATTGACTTAACGCCGTGCAGACATTATCAGCAGTTAAACCCCCTGCCAATAACCAGGGAATGGGCGGGTTAAATGCCGATAAACCTGCCCATTCTAAAGTTTGCCCCGTACCTCCCAAAGCATCAGGATGATAGGCATCCAAGAGCAAACAATCCACCACCTCACTATAAGCAGCGATCTTGTCTAAATCGCTATTGTCGCGCACTCGCCAAGCTTTGATAATTTCTGTCCCTGGTAAAAGATCCCGTAATTCCTGACAGAATTCGACGGATTCCGTCCCATGCAACTGCACCGTATTCAGCTCAGTAATACTTACCACCTGGGCAATTGTCATCACCGAAAAATCCGCAAATACACCCACCGTATTCACCACGTTCCCCAACGCCGTAACTAATGGATGCAGCTTGGTGAGATTCAAATAACGGGGCGAACTGGGGACGCAAATAAACCCTAGATCTGTCGCGCCCATTCTAGCAATTTCTGTACCTTGCTCGATCGAGGTAATTCCACAAATTTTAATCCGCATCTACATCCTCAACTATCAAAAGATATACCCACATTTTGCACCAGTACACAAAGCAGTCTCCATCCACCATCCACTATTCACTAATATTTTTGTTCTATCACAAGAGCTGGACATAACAACATTTGTTAAATCTTCAGACCAATTATCAACTCGACAGGTTTAGTTAGTTAATAATCACCTTTGTCAATTTTCGTCTCAGAGCAGAAACTTTTGTTAAACAACTTAATTATTGCAGCTATCCCACACACTGAACCGTGGGGATTTAACACTGCCTTTGTGATGATTGTTTGTAATTCAGTTGCCCTAGCAGTTCTCTGGCTCAATAGCTACCTCAACGGCAACTCAGCTCTGGCTTCCAAGTTTACCTTGCCTGAATTACTGGCGACCTTCAGCTTTGGGCATATGATTGGGATTGGGATGGTACTGGGATTGACCAGTATTGGCACGATCTAATCTCAGTTGAGCAAGCTTATTGATGTCTAGAACTCAGCTTCAATCGATCGGGTTAGTGATTATTCTTTACTAAACTAATCATTTGATGTCGAGAAAATACTCTAAAATTGGGTGATATTAAAATTATTCTAGGAGTAAACTATGTTACATTCCACGCTATTACTGGCTGCTGCTGTTCCCATGAGCCAAGCTTGGTCGCCCACAATTGCGATCGTCATGGTTGTTGCCAATCTCCTTGGCGTTGCCGCTGCTGCGAGTTCTAAAGTCAAAGCTGGCCCATCAATCGGCCCTCTAACACTGGGACAAGCAATTGGTGGTACTTGTTTCGGACATTTACTCGGCGCGGGTGCGATCCTCGGCTTGACTAGTATGGGTGTAATCTAGACTGATTCCTGCACTCTAGAATATCCCTTAACTACTCTACATGTACAGTTGAGGGATATTTCGATCCAGATCTGTTCGGCTACCACGATCTCTCCAAGCCCTGTCCCCAAAAAGCAGTGAATTTACCCACAGTAATATCGCCCAAAACTTTGGTTTGACAAGCGAGACGCAGGTTGCGGCTAGGAGTGTGCGGTGGTAAAGCGCGTCTAGTAGTATCCTTCCAATTTGGCGCAGATACATCACCCTCAATTTCGACGGCACATGTACCGCAGGTACCAATGCCCATACAATT
>JANNBD010000319.1:0-8781 GCA_031385105.1 Chamaesiphon sp. OTE_78_metabat_374 | reverse complement strand
TCGGCAGCTTTGTACCATTCTTTTTTACTCCGATAATCTTGAATTAGTTCTTGACGTTTTAGCTCTGAAGCTGAGTCTAATATTTTTAGTTTGTGGCGACCACCACTTTCGGTAATTACGGGGATTTCGTACCAGCTAAATTGAGAGTTTTGACTAGCAAGATATTCATCAGTAATTTGGCACTCTTCTGAGTTATTAACGATAATATTCCACTCTTTTTTCTTTTTAATACTTGACTGATTGAATTTAGATTCTCTGAATACAGGCTTTTTGGCAATTAATAGATCGCCGACTTGAAATGGCGGTGGGTTTTCTCCCCAGAGCTGTATTCTGACCCAGTTATTAATTGATTCGGCGGTATTATTGCGCCAAACCAAGATCCGACAATAGTTGGGATTTGCTTGCCATTGTGGTGATTTAATCAGATTAGCCGCTGTGCTCAACCATTCTTGATAACGTAGGCAAATAATCGATTCGTCTGCTGTTGTTTGAAACGGATACAAGTTAGTTTGATAGCGGGGATCCGTCCGCATCTGTTCAGCTACTCTACTAATATCACCATCGTATCGAATTACTTCGGTGAGAGTTGCTTCATGGGTGATTAGGGGTGTGGTGGCGACGATTGGGGCTGATTCCCCAACTGGAGGCAATTGCGCGGCATCACCAACAAATAATACCTTGGTTTTGGCTCCGAGGGCTTTTTCCATCTCCGAAAAATTGGTAGAGCTAACCATACTAAATTCATCAATGATCACGATATCAAAATCTAGTTTTATTTTAGATTTAATCGTAAATTCTTCGATCCCTGTTTCTTCATTTAAGCGCGGCTGCTGACCCAAAAGTTGCGCTACTGTCATCGCATTAATTGTCACTCCAGCGACATTTGCGATCGATTTAATATTTTTAGTTGCTTTGTTTGTCGGAGCAGCCACCACATAGTCAATCTGTTGCAATTTCAGCCACTTAATCAATTCCGCAATCAAGAAGCTTTTGCCTGTACCTGCATATCCCACTAGTCGGAAGTAGCGAATACTTTTACTCTTGACGAACGCTTGAATTTTAGCAAAAGCTTGCTGCTGGGAGGTTGTGAGTTGAACTTGACTCGATTCGGCTGGCAGCTCAGTTGTGGTTACTTCTGGTTCACTCTCCCATTCAGACAAAGCCGCATCCAATTTAACTAGCATCGCCTTTTGCTGCGATCGAGTCAACTTTTCATGCAGGACAATTAGCTTATAGACATAATCTTCGAGATCTTTGGTTAGGGGTTGCATGTCTGAGAGTTTGGAGTTGGAAGTTTGGAGTGATTTAGTTCACAGGCTTTAGCAAATTCAAGAGTTAACTTATGAACATACCCCGATTCGTTCCCTAAGATTATGCGTAAGTTTCTAAGTTGTGGATTAATTACTGCCTTCGCCATCATCCCTACTGCCCTTAAAGTCTATGCCGAACCACCTCCAGCGGAGCCAGTGGTTGTTGTTACGGAAAGTGCTGCTCCAGTTGACTGTAGTGGTGAGAAGTGCTCCTGAGCGGGGAAGGGGAGATGGGGGGATAGGGAGACTGGGGGACTAAAACCACTAAACCACTAAACCACTATTCACCATCCACCATCCACCATCCACCAATCCCTAGAACTGCTTAAGAAACCGCAAATCGCTACCATAGAGCTTGCGAATATCATCAATTTGATGCAGCACCATTGCCATCCGTTCGACTCCAAAGCCAGCGGCAAAACCACTGTATACTTCTGGATCGTGACCGACTTTGGTGAGGACATTGGGATCTACCATGCCGCAGCCCATGATTTCTAGCCATCGCCCCTGCCATTGGACATCGACTTCGGCGGAAGGTTCGGTAAAGGGGAAATAACTAGCGCGGAATCGAATCGGTAGTTCCATTCCAAAGGCTTGAGTGAGGAATTCTTTGATTGTACCCTTGAGATCTGTAAATGTGAGATCGGGCGCAATTGCCAGGATTTCAATTTGATGAAATACGGCTGAATGAGTTGCATCAACTGTATCCCGCCGATAGCACCGCCCTGGTGAAATGATCCGAATTGGTGGCTCATTCTCCTCCATATAGTGAATTTGCACTGATGAAGTGTGAGTGCGAAGTAGATTGCCATCGGGTAAATAGAAGGTATCCTGCATGTCCCGCGCTGGATGATCTGGCGGGGTATTGAGAGCCTCAAAATTGTAGTAATCTGTCTCCATTTCTGGCCCTGTGGCGACGGTATAACCCATACCTACAAAGATATCGATCATCCGATCGATCGTCCCATTAATTGGATGAATCCGCCCCTGAGTCTGATATACTCCTGGCATGGTGACATCGATCGTTTCTGCTGCTAATTGTGCCTGAATCTGAGCAGCTTGGAGATCGGCTTTCGATCGATCTAATTTTTCCTGAATCGCATTCTTGACTACATTCGCCGCCGCCCCAATTGCTGGACGTTCCTCTGCGGATAGCTTGCCCATTCCGCCCAGGATTTTGGAGATCTCGCCTTTCTTGCCTAAATAATCAACCCGCAGTTGTTCTAATACTTCTAGGGTATCAGCAGACGCGATCGCATCTAGAGCTGTCGCTTGGAGTGTCGCTAGTTGTTGTTCGAGATCGCTCAGTTGTATCGCCATGCAAGTTCTTACAGTTAACAGTTATTCGGCACCAGTTTTAGTAGCAACTGTTCACCAATCTAGATTCTAACCTTAATCGATCGAGATCATCCCATCCACACTCATCAACAGCACCAATTTTCAACTGTGCGGGAACCGGAGTGAATGCCGATTGCGAGCTGTCCGACTTTTACCTGCGACTGATAGGCAAGGCGCATAGCTCGATAGTTCGATCGATGTCAAGTATCGTTATTAAACCAAGCCTAATTCCCGTTTAAGTAGATCGATCCTCCAGATCCCCAAATAACTAGTAGGATAGGAGTAATTCTAATTTCTCAAAGGCTTTTCACAATCTCAGAATTAAACTAGCAACTATGAAGCAAGTTATTAAGCGAATCAAAATCAGTGAACTCTCTGAGATTGTGAAACAAATGGGTATTAACCAAAATACGATGGTTGATGTCACCATTGAAACTACGCAGGATGATTTATTGGCAATAATGGATCTAATCGGCAAGGAAGCCCAGGAGAATGGACTTACAGAAGAAATCCTAGAAGAGTTGTTGGCTGATGAGTCCTAAATGTATTGTCATTGATACGAATATTTTTATCAGTGCAGCCTTAAGTCCAAATGGAACTGCAAATCAAGCAGTTACTAAAGCTATCCAAGAATTTACAATCGTCCATAGTGATGAAACTTATCAAGAAATAGCCAATCGTATTTACAGAGCTAAGTTTGACAAGTACATATCGAATGAAAGGCGAGCACAATTTCTAAGTATTATTCATAGCAAAAGTCAATTTATCAAGATAACTTCTCAAATTGTGATCTGTCGGGATATTGATGATAACAAGTTTCTAGAACTGGCGATCGACTCCAACGCCAAATTTCTAATCACAGGAGATCGGGATCTTTTAGTTCTCAAGTCTCAAGCTGAATATCAGCACATTATTGTCAGTCCTAGAGATTTTCTAGACATCGGATAAATTACATTTATTGAACTTGTTAGTTAGACAATTGGGTATTTTACTAGCATATTAAACCAATCCCAATTCTCGCTTGAGCAGATCGATCGATTTCAGTCCAATATAGCTCTCACTTTCAACCACCTGCGGAATCCGAATCAGATCTTCGTCAGCGGCTTCGATCTCTTGATACACTAGTTTTAGGCTGGCTTTATCGCTGATAATCGTATGGGCACGGCGGATCGTGGCGTTAAGTTTATATTTATCGGTGGTTTGGCAAGCCATCACGAACAGATCTTCACCGCGCATACTGTGTACCATCATTTCGGCTACGGCTAGAATTCCGGCACTGAGGCTGACAATCCCTACATAGCTATTTTTGGGCAATGTTTTGATTAGAGCTAGTTCTTTTTCATAGTCTTGAAGATCGATCGGAATAACTCTAATTGATCGAGGTTTAATTAAGTTACTCTCGGCTAGTTTTGATTCTACTGTGGCAATGAAGTAGCGGCTCGTTACGATTGTTGCGGCTTGGAATCGGACTAATTCGGCTTCCAGTTCTTCCAAGGGGACGAGCTGCACGGGAATGCCGAGGGATTGCTGCAATTCTTGGAGCATCAGCTCGCCTGCGCCAATTTCGATTTGGGGGACGGTGACGAGGACTCTGGCACTACATCGCCATCGCCAATCAATTTCGGTCAGAAATAATTCTCGTGATTGTGTGAGGGAATAGCCTTGGGCGATCAGAGTATTGAGACTTTGGGAGATGAAATCGATCGCCGAGAGGTTGGAATCAAGACTAGAATGAGCAACTAGATGATTGCTTTCATGTCCTAATGATTTGACATAAATGCCCGATCCTGGCACGGATTCGACGATGCCAGCAGTTTCTAATTGATTGTAGACTTTACTGATTGTATTTCGATGCAATCCAGTCTGCATCGCTAGTTGACGGGTGCTTGGCAACCGATGTCCTGGCGAAAATTGGCGAGATGCGATCGCAAACAACATCTGATCGTATAGTTGTTTAGAGACGGGGATTTCACTATCAGATTGAATGTGGAATTGCATGGGTAATTAATTAATTGAGAATTGAGAATTGAGAATTGCAACAACACACTGTTTCCTAGCCTATCCCCCATTCCCTTTTCTCTTGTCCCTAACTTCTTTGTCTGCGAACTTCGTATAGCATCAATGCTGCTGCTGTGGCGACGTTTAATGACTCTACTCGGACTGACATCGGAATTCGCACCTGGAGATCGGCGAGTATTGCTAGATCTTCACTTAAGCCTGCCCCTTCATTGCCTAATAGAACTAGCGTTGGTGCCGTCAAATCCACATCCCAGTAGCTAGTTTTGGTGTGAGAAGTAGTCGAAACTACCTGTACGCCCTGCTGTTTGTAACTGGTAACTAGTTCATGCAGGTTGTCACTTACTCCCATCGCCAGTCTGAACCATTGTCCGGCTGAGGCGCGGAGGACTTTAGGATTGTCTAAATCGACACTATCATGACTCACCCACAAACCATCAACACCTACCGCTGCGGCGGTGCGGATGATCGTGCCCATGTTGCCAGGATCTTGAATTGTTGACAAAACTAGGGTGAGATTGGCGGGAATGGCTGGCTGTGCCTGTGCCAATCGTGGGGCAATGGCGACGATCCCATCGGGATTTACGGTAGTCGCGATCGATCTAATTACTTCTTCGCTGACTAATTCTAACCTGTCGCAATTATCCGACACGATCGACCACAATTCGGGGTAACGTTCTTGCCATTTCTCAGTACAACATACCGTTGTGAGTGGATATTTGACCACGCAGGCTTCCTGAATTAGATGGGTTCCTTCTAATAAAAATGCTTGCAGTTCTCGCCGCTCTTTGGCTGCTTGAAGCTTTTTGAATTGCTTGACGAGGGGGCTTTGAGTACTAGTGAGCATAAAGAATGCGATCGAGCTAATCTAAAAAATAAACAGCGACAAATGATCATCGCTGTTTATCGAACATGTTAGTTATCAAAATATGCGCGACCCGAGACTCGAACTCGGAAGTCCTTGCGAACACTAGAACCTGAATCTAGCGCGTCTACCAATTCCGCCAGTCACGCAAATGAGGCTTTTTAACAGCCGTCTTTAACAATAGGATACTTGAGTGATGTTTGTCAAGTAGTTTTGGATGGGGGGACGGGGGGACTGGGAGACGGGGAGATTGGGGGACTGGGGGACTTGGGGATTGCTGAGTTTAGGCTAATGGTGCAATTCCGGCTAAGTCTAAAATTTGGGGGATGAGATCTTCGCGGCGGACTGCCATGAGGTGGACACCTTGGCAGAGTTGGCTGGCAATTTTGACTTGCTCGGCGGCGATTTTGATCCCTTCTTGAAGCGGTTCTGGCGATCGAGCTAATCGATCGATCAGATGTTGGGGGATGTCTACGCCAGGGACATTCCGGTTGATGAAGTCGGCATTTTTGGCAGATTTGAGCAGGAAGATTCCGGCGAGAACTGGCTTCTGGTAGTTGCTAGCAATCTTGTCCATGAATTTTTCGAGGATCTCAAAATCAGAAATTAGCTGACTCTGGAAAAACTGAGCACCTGCATTGACTTTGCGATCGAATCTACTCTGCAACCCCGACCAACTTTTGGATTGGGGATCTACTGCTGCACCTGCAAATAGGTCTACAGCACCGTCTGGAAGCGGCTTGTCGTTGCCATCTAGTCCCTGATTAAGATTGGTAATGATTTGTAGTAATCTGACCGCTTCTAGGTCAAATACGGCCTTAGCTGTGGGATAGTCGCCAGCTTTGATCGGGTCGCCAGTTAGGGCGAGAATATTGTGAATTCCTAGAGCATGGGCACCGAGTAAGTCACCTTGTAGTCCAATTCGATTGCGATCGCGACAGGCAAACTGGCAGACTGGCTCAATCCCATGCTGCTTGAGAATCAACGACGATACCAGCGGCGACATCCGCATCACCGCCCGACTGCCATCAGTAATATTGACAGCATGAACTCGCCCCTTGAGACAGCTTGCCATTTCTACCATGTGAGCGACATTTCCACCCTTAGGCGGGGCAACTTCTGCCGTAATTAGAAACTCACCTGCAATAGCCGCTTGTCGAAAATTAGTCACGATCGTACTAGGAAATATACTTTATATAATAGTCGCTCAATTTTTAGGCTTTAGACTTTGGGCTTTAGGCTGGAAATTACAGATCTTCTTCCAAATTTCAGCTATTGTGCTTGCCCTAAAGCCTAAAATCTAATCCCTAAAACCTAGACTGCCTCTGGCACTAATCGATCGATTCCCTGCTTAACGACAGTTTGCAAATAAGCAACCCGTTGATTGGCTTGGAAAACTTGCTGGAGGGTATTTCCGAGTAGATCTAGATTCCAAGCACGGGTTGGTTCTGGTGAAACTAGATCTTGGGCGGCGAGGTATTCGACTAGGGTTAAACCCGCGATCCGCGTCAGGTAGGCAGCACTTAAACCTTGGACTAATCCACCCGCAACGAAGGTAATCGCATTGGTTTTGAGTACTCCGGCGACTGTTTGGGTGCAGAGTTCGACTAAGCCTAGTTTCAACATCACGCTGCCCATTGCGCCAGCGGCGGCTTGAGCTTGCTCGAAGGAGAATTTTTGGTGATAGATCGCACCTAAATCGATGACCATCTGGGCGTTAACCGCAGCGGTAGCTAATAAGTCTAGGGCGGGGAGGGGATTGGCAAACGCTGCCGCAGCAACAATCCATTGGTTTTGCTCGATTAGGGGCAATGCTCGATCGAGTCTAACTTTATTCAGCGCAGTTTTGGCAGTGGTTTGGACTCCGGCTACTTGGCGATAGGTAGTCGCCCACAATAGTTTTTCGCTGTCGGTAGCGAGGATATTTGTAAGTTGCTGATTGAGGCTGGAGATATCGACAGGGAGTGTCTCTAGTGTTTCCAGACTGCTCCCATCTGCCTGAATCTTGCGGACTTTAATTGGTGCGGGTGCCGTACTGGTACTCACAACATCGGCGGCGGCTAAGGTACCTGTAACGGTAGATTGCAGCTTCTGGAGAATCAGGTTGCGTTCGTCGGGTAAATATCGATCGACTTGATTGAGCAACAATACCACTCGTTGATTCGCTTGGTGTAGTTCGGTGATGTATTTATATTCAGTCGCCGTCAAGTCGCCATTGGTGAGAAATAACACTAAGTCAGCATTGCCAATCTGTTGCTTTGCTGTCAACTCAGCAGCATTACTTGCCGCACCGCTAGCAAATAACGCTGGTGTTTTGATGTATTTGAGTGGCGCAGCAGATGGGACTGGCTCGGTAGTCAGGATCTTGAGCAAGCTATTTTTCCCAACTCTTTGCCCGCCAGTAATGGCAATTTGGCGATCGAGTCGAGTAGAATTGGTCTGAACTTGAGCTAATTCTTGGCGTAGCTTATCGATCTGGGGTGAATTGGGACTTTCGATCATCAGTTGATTGATGACTAATTCTACCTGGCTCAGAGCTTTGTCGAGTGTCGCTCGATCGATCTCAATCTTGCCCACAGATACTTGTGTCTGATTGCTGCGCCGACTATACCACCAGTAGCCACCACCAGCAGCAATTGCCCCCAGTGTAACCAAGTCGCCCACGCCAGCGAGACTATGAGACACGCTATCCAAGCCCCACAAACCAACAGTTAGTCCAATCCCACCAATCAAAAGCGGACGCTGCAATCCTGTATCCATAGATGCCCCTGTTCAGCTACTGCTAACAAATTACAATCTTTACTTCTAGCCTACCCGATCTTGTCAATCTCGATCGAGCGGAATCCCGAATCATCTTGTCAGCCCAACAATACTATTCAGCTTCTACAACTGTGCCTTGATGATAGACAATTTGCCATCTCGGAACGAGAATCGCATCTAGGGCTGGTTTTTAAAAATAAAACTGCTGTAACCCGCATTCTTTGGTCAGGTATGTACAGATCTCAGCATTGCCATAGTGGATTTCAGTTTAGCCCCACCAGAACTTCCAATATCGTCAGATGTTATAAATAAGAAGTTATGTCCATTTATTCCGGCGAGAAACGACAACTGGTGTTGAATCCATTAATCATGCAACTTATTTTAGGACTAATCTCAATCCTGTTCGCTGAAGTCGTGCGAGATTTCTACCATATCGCCGGACATTATTGGCAACCGATCAAGCAGAATCACCTGCTTCATCATAAAGCCTAT
>JANNBD010000294.1:0-18333 GCA_031385105.1 Chamaesiphon sp. OTE_78_metabat_374 | reverse complement strand
ATCTCGATCGTTTATCGTCAAGACTTTAAGCGCGATGGTACACAGCCGCTGTATCTCTATGGCTACGGTTCCTATGGTGCCAGCCTAGATCCAGGCTTTTCCACTAATCGACTCAGTTTACTCGATCGCGGCTTTGTGTATGCGATCGCCCATATTCGCGGCGGCTCCGAGTTGGGGCGGCATTGGTATGAGTCGGGTAAGTTCTTGCAGAAAAAGAACACCTTTCTAGATTTTGTAGCTTGTGCCGAACATCTGATTGCCGAAAAGTATACCAGTGCGGGTAATATTGCGATCGCGGGTGGTAGTGCGGGTGGGTTGCTAGTCGGCGCGACGATTAATCTCAAACCCGAACTATTCAAGGCAGCGATCGCCGACGTACCATTTGTAGATGTGCTAAATACGATGCTGGATGCCGATTTGCCCCTGACGCAGTTGGAGTATGACGAGTGGGGCAATCCCGCCGATGAGGAATATTATCGCTATATCCGCTCCTATTCGCCTTACGATAATGTCGAGGCGAAAGCTTACCCACACCTATTGATTACAGCGGGATTGAACGATCCGCGTGTGACTTATTGGGAACCTGCCAAGTGGACGGCAAAATTGCGAGATCTCAAAACCGATGATAATTTACTCCTGCTCAAAACCAATCTAGATTCTGGACATGGCGGCGCATCGGGACGCTATGAATACCTCAAAGATATCGCTTTGGAATATACTTTTTTGCTGACTGTTTTCGAGAAAGTGAGTAATGTTTAAAAGGGAGCTTGCCTGATATCAATATCGAATGACAAATTCAGCAGCTCTACCTCGCCTAACATCCGTTCAGGATAAGGATGTCCATGATGAGTTTGCTCAAGCAGCAAGTTGTCTACTCAAGAATGGTGAACTTTATCATCGGTTACTATCGTAAGTTTGGTACCTGCTTCTTTGCCATTAATTACTTCAATGATATTACTCGAATCTTCATCGAACAAGTAGGGACAAGCTGCTTTCAAATTATCTAAAAACTGTTCTGGATCGATGGTTTCAAAGTGATTGGCAAATACTTTCTCAAATTCTTTAGGATTTAATGGCATAGCTAAATATCATCCATTGTGAGTATACATAACTCTTCGATTAAGCTTGAATCCAAGATCGCAATTTGGATATGGGTAAGATCGTAAATCGCCGAGTTGGGAAAAATTCTGTCGCCTTCTACAAATGCCGATCGAATTGAGTCAATCCGATAGTCGGAAGAACTATTAAATGTTTTCACCACATAATTGAAGAATGAGCAAACTAGTCGATGAGCTTTGGATTGATCGGGGTTCTGCTTTTAATAATTGTGATAGCTCGCTCCATACTGGTGCCATGATATCCATACACCCAAATAGTTTCCCTCACAATAATGTTATTTTTGTGCAATTGCGTACAAGACATCAGAATCGAGAGCTTGAATATGATTATCTTGTAAAAATGCTAAATTGACTGATTTCACCCGCTCCTGAGTTGCAGGATCTAATCGATCGATCGTACCTCTAATGCCACCACCCATTACCATCGTCCACCAATCTTCGGGCGCGGCGAGTTTGTGACTATCTGTTTCGGCAAATACTTCCACATTCGTCGCACCACCAGCTTCTAGCAACGCTTTAAGGGCATCTCGATCGCCAATCCGGTACCAGGGTGTATATTGCTTGTACAGTTCGGGACGCTCGGCTTTGACTGCATTCCAGAAGGTTTGATTGGCAGGCTCGAATACTCGCGTCCCCCAAGATGTAATCGCTAGTTTCCCGCCAGGACGAAGCATTCGCCATAGTTCAGCGACGGCTGCTTCCATGTCTGGCACGAAGAAAATGCCGAATACACAGACAATTGCATCGAAGCTTTCACTCGGCAAACCCAAGCTAGTAAAATCACCACAGCAAAACTCGATATTTGTGAGTTCTTGCTGTTGAGATTTGGTGCGGGCTAATGTTAATAATGAGTCTGCCAGATCTGCACCCAAAACAGATCCGGTGTTGCCAACTTGGACGGCAGCGGGAATTGCCGACGCACCACTACCACAACAAACATCTAATACTTTCGCACCTGGTTGGAGTTGGATCTTATCAATAGTATTTTGACCGAATCGATTCCAAAATGACAGAGCGGGGGCATCAAAATAATCAGCCGCCGAGTTAAAAGTTGTTGTTGATTTCTGAATTGCTTCTGCTTTATTCATGGAGACTTTATGGTTGTCGATTTGATGTTTGATGACCTAATCTCATGTTTAATGCTATAGATTTGGATAGATAAGCGTCTTACCTTGAGTTGCGGGCTGAGTCAGTTCTGCTAGTTTTTCAGCAGCGACGGATAAAGAAACACGGTGTTGCACCTGCGTTTTGTACCCATTGAGCAAGAGTTTCTGAGCTTTCTTCCCCGCAAGAAGTTGCCAAATTAAACTTTTTTGAAGAAACCACTCATAAAATTATGCCTCCTGTGAATTCTCTCTCAGCCAATCTGCCAATAGAGACTCGGTGAAAATACCATCTGCTGCCTGCTGCATCGTCACAACCACCGCTGGCTCTGGTACAATTAGCCGCCAGCCATTTACCTGTAGAAAGGTAAACATCACCATAAAAGCGGTGCGCTTGTTACCATCGATGAAAGCATAATTTTTGGCGATGCCGTAGCCATAGGCTGCTGCCAAAGAGAATACATTCGTCTGCTCGTAGGCATAGAGGTTTTGTGGTCTAGCTAATGCTGACTCTAACATCCCCGCGTTCAGTAATCCGTAGGCTCCTCCATGCGCGGCAATTTGGTCGTCGTGGATAAACTGGGCAATCGTTCCATTAATCCAGATCGGGTCAGCCATCGGCTAGCTCTCTCATTGCATTCCGATACTGGGAAGCTCCTAGCTTATAGGCTGCCATCACCTTATCGAAGTTGGGATCGTGAATGACTAATTTGATGCCATCATCAGTCACCACCAAGTGCATGGTGTCTCCCTCGACTAATCCTAAGCGATCGAGAACTTCCTTCGGAAAGCTAGTACCAATTGAATTCCCCACCTTTCGGAGTTTGACTTCCATGCGTTTGCAAGATCTAATGTTATTACTACTGTAATTACATAGCATGATAATTGTCAATCGATCCGGCATGTCAAATTGGGTCACAAACCAAAGATAAAGCCGTATGACGAATGAGTTAAGTGGCAAGCATAGCGAGGCTGCTTCAAGGATTGGTTGGATATGGGCTTGTTATTCATATTTGCCAAGATACGAGCCACTATCTCCATACCCGACTATATCGCCGTTTTTCATTACTACTTCGGTCAAGTGACTGTTCCACTCGTTATCAAATGTCAGTAAGCCGTAATGATTGGTATAAACATCCCGATCTGCTTCGGAAATAAGCAGATATTGCAAGTCGCTTTTTTCATAAGCGTCTTCCCCATTAAATACACCAAACTCTTTGTGGTTGACCTCCTGCTCGGTTTTGCCTTCCGGTACATCAAAACCGTAGTCGCTAATTTCACAATTGAGCTTACAATCTTCCCACAAATAATTTTTAATTGTTTCGAGCTGTTGTGCTGAAAGTCCTAACAAATTGTTCACAATTTGAACACTGCTATCGGAAATGCATTCTTTATCTTTTGTAAGGATCTGAACGTTCACGCTTTTTTCAAAAACGGGCACGAAACATTTAAATTCGAGTTCATCCGAGTTCCGCCATACCGCGATGTTGAGAATATCGTCTTTCGTCATTTTATTGTTACGAATCTAACTATTGATTATACTGTCCACAGACTATTAAGAGCCGTCGCTCCAATTCAGCGCGATCATAAGAGAGAATATCTTAATCGAGCCAAAAGCCTTAAAATTATAAAAATCAACTTACCATGTACACCCTCTACATCACTAACAAAAACTACTCCTCTTGGTCATTGCGCCCTTGGGTATTGATGCAAGAAAAAGCGATTGCCTTCACCGAACAACTCATCCCCTTCCCCGAAAATTTAAGCTGGGAAACTTTCCGCAAATTTGCCCCGAATGGGAAAGTCCCTTGTCTCCACCATGACGATCTCATCGTCTGGGATTCCCTCGCCATTGTTGAATACCTCGCCGAGCACCACAGCGGAATCTGGCCTGTTGCTCGCATTGCCCGCGCCTGGGCTAGATCTGTAACTGCGGAAATGCACTCCGGCTTCAATACCATCCGCCAAGAATGCGGCATGAATTGTGGTGTTCGCATTCAGCTTCACCAGACAACCCCAGCGTTACAAACAGATCTAGATCGACTCAACGAAATCTGGGCGGAAGGACTGACTGCATTTGGCGGCCCATTCCTGACTGGCTCTGAATTTACCGCTGTGGATGCTTTCTTTTGCCCAATCGCCTTCCGCGCCCAAACCTACAATCTCCCTCTGCACAGCCCCTATATCCAGCAACTCCTCGCCCTCAAATCGATGCAGGTATGGGAAGCCGCCGCGATCCAAGAAACTTGGCGCGACCCCGCCCATGAGCGCGAAAATCTAGCGGCTGGAGTGGTATTAATCGATCGCAGACAATAATGGATTGTCCCTTCTTCAACTAAACAGTGAATAATCCTAATTCACAAATTCTGGTGGCATGATAAAGGAACCATCGGGATGAGATTCGAGATCGATCGATCCGATCACTGCGTCGATATTGAGCGCACCATAAATATGGGGAAAGAGATTATTTGAGTCTGCCCCTTCGTAGCGAATTTCTGCCTTAACTCGATCGACATCAATTTTGAGGATAACTAAATCTGTTTGATCTTTGAAAAAGCGATTTGCCGATCCGATTACTTGGATCAAAGTAGAACAGTGGATAAACCCTTCCGAATCTAGGGTATTGCTCTGGTAAGTGCCAAGGTTTTTGGCTTGTTCCCACTCATGCCGTTGGGTAATGTGCAGAATAGTATTCATAGAATTTATGACCGCTGCGGCAACTTTAGATACATCATGAGGCTGAACGAGATAATACCATATCCTTGCAGGTAAAATGAAGATCATCGGGCCATTGCCACAGTTGCCGAGGCAGCCGCAGCCCTCGTACATGACGTTGGGCGTGTTCAGTTTGCGAAAGGCTGCGAGTACATTTACCGCACCTTGTTTACGACAGGTCAGATGTTGACAGACTAATACCGTACTTTTAGGTAGAGCTGAATAATACTCCCTTCCCAGTGAAAAATTAGACATCTAGTGTGGTGAGTGGATAGTGAATAGTGGATGGTGAATTGCAAACGTCTATTTCTTGAGTGGTAAGGGAGTAGTTGCCTGAATTTTGCTTCATCGTTTATCCTGCATGTTAAGGAACTTACGCATTAATAAACTACTACTATTTAACGTGAGCTTTTATAACTATTAATTATCAACTATTTTCCTATGGAAAGGCTCCGCCAATAACTATCAATTATCCATTAACTAATTAGTTCCATAAGTCGCTGTAAATATCCACATCTAAGCGATCGATTTTTGAGGATAGCAACTGTTGCATAGTTGTGTGTAGTTGCTTGAGCTTAACTGGTTTGGTCAGATAATCGTCAGCTCCAGCTCGGAGACATTTTTGGCGATCGCCATCCATTGCTAGGGCGGTCAGCGCAATGATTGGAATGCTTGCTGATTGGGCTTGCTGGCGAATTTTGATGATCGCTTCCAGTCCATCCATTCCAGGCATTTGAATATCCATCAGAATCAAGTCGGGATGATATTGCTGAGTGAGTTCAACTGCGGTTTGACCATCATTGGCAACGATCGCTCGATAGCCTTTGGCGGTAAAATAACTCTCAATTGTGTTCACATTCAAGGGATTATCTTCAACGATCAGAATTAGTGGTGATGAGATCGGGCGATTAGTAATTGTTGGAACGATTAGATTTGATTGATTCTCAGTGCTATTTGGACAATAGTTAGCACTATCTATCGTAACATCAAAATTATCTAAATTGTGGGGTAGAGATAGCTGGAAACAATTACCTTTGTTAATACTTTGACAACTGAGATTACCACCATGTAAGGCAACAATTGGCTGCACAAGCATTAAGCCCAAACTGAGATGCCGATTTTGAATTGATAATAAGTGTGCTTCACAGTTACTGGGGTCAATCGCTGGAATTTCTTTGCTAGTATCAGTAATTGTAAACTGAATTGAAGCGATCTCATTGACAGCATCAGCACCGATTAGATCGCCAACTTGTGTCACCACTAATTCAACTTTACCGCCCACGGGAGTAACATCGATCGTATGACTCAGGAGATTAATCAATACCTGCCGGATCCGTTGAAAATCGATGTAAATACTCGACAGATTGCTCGGAACATTTAGATCTAGTTGGATTTGCTTCTGACTGGCATTGTGTTTGACAAAATCAATACTCGCGTGACAAAGTTCCGTTACGGTAACACTTGTCAAATCTAGCTCTAGTTTGCCAGATTGAAGTTGGGCAAGATCGGACATATTGTCAATCAATGCTAGCAAATATTCACCACTGCAATCGATGGTCTGAATCGCATTCAACTGAAGTTCATTTAAGCTGCCAAATACTCCTTCGAGCAGAGCCTCTGACATGCCCAAAATGCCACTGAGCGGGTTCCGAAACTCATGGCTAACTGTTGCTACAAATTCATCGGTAAAGTAACTGGCACCACCATGAGGCGAGGATGGTAGGATCGATCGGCGGAGCTGGGGATAAGTGTGTTCAAGATGGGCGATTTCCGCTTTGGCACCAGCCTTAACATAGCAACTATAGGCATCTTGGCGATAGACTGCGGCGATTTTTTCCTTGTCCCATTCGGCATAAAATTCGGCGGCACATTCATAAGCTAAAGCTTCTGCGGTAAGAGACTTACTGGCTTTTGCCGCAATAATTTCGCGCTCTAGCCTGTCGATTTCTCTAGCGTATTGTTCTAAGGTGATCACTTACTTTTCCCTCACTACCTAATTAGTATACCCAGCCAATCATCATTAATTTAGCTGTAAATATGCTCGAATCGGCTGGGGTAAATTGAGATGGGTTTGGGGAATGATCGCCGTGAAACAACTGCCCCGACCAACTTCGCTATCAATCGTCACATCGCCGCCATGTAGTTCGACGATTTGTCTGACTAGTACCAATCCTAGTCCAGTTCCCTCATATTTGCGGCTGAGGCTACTATCAATTTGGATGAATGGTTGGAACAGTTTGGTGAGATCGGCACTAGCAATGCCAATTCCGGTGTCACTGACGGCAAAACAGATCGCATATCCGGCGGTGTGGGCAGAGATTTCAATTGGTTCAATTCTCACTGCTAGGGTGACAGTTCCGCCTGTGGGGGTAAATTTAACGGCATTGTTGAGCAGGTTGATTAATACCTGTCGCATCCGGCGTTCGTCGATGGAGATCGGTTCGAGATCGTCGGGTAAATAAGTATCGATCTGGATTTGTTTATCAAATGCTTGTTGCTTGACTAACATCAAACTCGATTTACATAGTTCTGGTAAAGAAACCTGAGTGATGTTTAATGCTAATTTTCCTGCGGCGATTTTGGAGACATCGAGAATATCGTTAATTAATGATAGTAGATGCTCACCACTTTGCTCGATCGTCGAAATTGCA
This sequence comes from Chamaesiphon sp. OTE_78_metabat_374, assembly GCA_031385105.1. Classification (GTDB taxonomy): domain Bacteria; phylum Cyanobacteriota; class Cyanobacteriia; order Cyanobacteriales; family Chamaesiphonaceae; genus Chamaesiphon. Next base: position 10,746 of record JANNBD010000294.1, on the reverse strand, counting down.
TTGAGTTGACGGGCATTGATCGCCCCAAATATTTCTTCTTGCAAGGCTTCAGACATTCCCAGGATGGCATTGAGTGGAGTCCGCAATTCGTGGCTCATGGTAGCTAGAAACTCATCCTTGAGGCGAGTCGCCTGTTGCAGTTCGGCAACTGTCAATTCCAATCGTTTGTTAGTTAAATTGAGATTGAATTGAGCTTGTTGTCGCTCGGTCACATCCAGCATTACTCCATCCCAGACAATCGAACCATCTGGTTGTAATTCTGGACGAGAAACACATTTAATCCATTTAATTTCGCCTGACTTCATCACTGCTCTGCCTTCCCACAGTTTAGGAGCCATATTTTGGACAGATTCAGCCGTGACTCGTTCAAAGTCCGCCAGATCTTCAGGATAGATCATTTTGATCGCTCGATTGGGATCAGCCATCATCGCTGCTGGCGAGAGTTGGAGTAGCTCCCAGCTTCCCGAACTAACATAGGGATAACTGGTACTGCCATCTGCGCCAATCCGAAACTGATAGATCACACCAGGAATATTGTCTGAGAGTTTTTGATAGCGTGCTTCTGACTGGCGGAGGGCTATTTCCGATTGTTCGCTTTCAGAGAGTAATATTTCTAGATCCCGCTGCTTGAGTCTGATATCTTCCGCTGCTTGCTGCGATTTTTGATAAAGTTTAGCATTTTCTAGGGCGATGGCTGCCTGAGTGCAGAGAAAAGAAATCACCTGTTTACTATTGCTTGTAAAAATATCTGGAGCGTGACGATGTTCTAGATACAATACGCCCAAAACTTTGCTTTGTCTGATGATCGGTAGACAGAAGACACTCTGAGGCTGATGTTCGAGTAAATACAGATCGGCGATTTCCAGTGGTTGACGTGCATCAAAAAAAATCGATTGTTGAGTGTTTTTGATCCAATAGATTAAATTAACTGGATACTCAATACTATTAGTAAGGGTATGCGGGATTTGAGTAATTATTAATTCCTGCTCCACCATTCTACTCCACCGAACCTGCCACTGATCGTGAAGATCTGGTAGTGCCAAGCAGCAGACTTGAGCACCAGAATTTTGGAGGATAATCTGACTGAGCTGCTGAATTAATTGTTCGAGATCGATCGTACTCGATAAGACTTGTGCCGATTGAATCACAGAAGCTAGGTCAAAAGTCATCCCCTGACTATTCAGGCAACTTTTATTGTTAGAATCAGTAATTTTAGCTAGAGGAGAAAACTCTGCTTGTTGAGCTTGAAGGATCGGCGTGAGCAGTTGAGGATAGCGTTGCTCTAATTGGGCAGTTTTAGCTCTTGCGCCCCAGCGCAGATAGCAGTAGTAGGCTGACTGCATATAAACAGCCGCGATTTTTTCTTTGTCCCAGTGAAGATAGAATTTAGCTGCAAGTTCATTTGCCAGAGCTTCTTCTTGGAGAAAGCCATAAGTTTTAGCACCGGAGATTGCTCGATCGTATAGTTCGATTGCGACTGGAATTTTCCCCAGTACCCGATATTTTTCAGCCTCGACCAAATCATACTTGTGCTGAAAATTAGCTGGCATCAATCGCGCACATTTTAACAATTTACGTTGAGTCGATCTAACCCTGTCGAGTAGTTTTTTCTGGACTCGGCAATTGCACTGGGGATACGCAGCTAATCGAGTCAGAGCGTCAAACATCCACAGTGTCGTAATTGAATAGCAATTGGAGTCTGCAAATTCATAGGGTAATTGAGTATCGGCATAGATTAAAGCGTTTGGGATATCTTCAAATGTATAAGCTAACCAAGTTTTCCAGGCGTAGATAGTGGAAAGTGCCGAATCTTCACTGTTACTTTTGAGTCGATCGGTTAAGGCTACTTCTTCGGCATTAGTATTCGCGAGCAATGCTGGTTGAGTAGATATATTCTGGAGATTTTTAACTGAATGATCGACGATCGCCAGTAACTGTTGACTATAATCTGGAGACTGACTGATGATAGTTTCCGCAATCGCGATTTTGGCGGCAATTTTATCTAAGGATATGCCTAAATTAAGATCGATAATAATATCAACACAGTAGCTCAAACCTAGTCCGGTCAAATTACCACTATCCAAACAGCCTTGGATACATTCTGCCATTAGCGGTGTACTGTTGCGGAGCAGTTCTCGCCAAGGTTGGCAAAACCAGGCGACGGAACCATTTACCTGCGAGGTAATCGATTTATCGTCAAACCGAGCGTTTAATCCAGTCGCCAACTTACCCATTTGATGGCTCTGGTTAAACTCTCCCAAACTAGCGAGAATAATTCCATAGCCAGAGTAGAAAACTGCTGACCAGTGCGTATTGCCATGTTTTAATGTCAGCCGCAGACCAGATGTAATAAATACTACCATTAAGTCTTGCGAACATAAGAAAGCTGGCATCATTAGCTGATTTAAAATTCGCATTGGCGCAACTTTTTCCGGCGAGATCACCTCTGGTTGATTCACTAATTTTTGATGAGATTTGCCCAGCAACTCAACTTGGGTATTGAGTAATGCCCGAACCAGCGTCAATTTATTGGGTTTGGCAGCTAATTTCAATCCCAACTGCTGGAGAATTTCTAATCCCTGGGAGATTGCCGCCTGATACTGCTTTTGGATCACATGGCACTGAATAGTCGTTTCGTAAGCTTTGACTCGATCGAGCGGTGTTTTTGCCTGCTCTAGGACTACCTTCACTAGCGCGGGTACTGCATCGAAATCACCCTTGAGAAAAGTCGTTTCGGCAAGAGTTTCATACAGCTCTAGAGCTAATTGATACTGCTGTTGCCAAGCTGATTTTCCGAGTAATTGAGTCCCAGTTCGCGCATAGCCGACAGCCGCCTCATAAGCCGTTGCAGCTCTGGCTTTCTGAGCCGCCAGCAGATTTAGCGTTGCCACCAGTTCCTGCTCGTCTGGCTGCTGAATTAACCCAGCCCCAGTATTAAAATGATTAACCATCTCAAACAGCCGCTCTGACTGCTGTTCAGGTGGCGTATTTGCCAATAACAACCGTCCAATCTCCAGGTGCATCTGCTGCCGTTCACCCTCTGGAATCAACGAATAAGCCGCCTGCTGCACTCGATCGTGTAAAAAACGATACGTCGAATTAGCCGCAGGCATCTCAAACACCCGATTCACACCAACAACATAATCCTGTGAATCCCGTAAATCCTCTAAATCCTGATAAAGCTTGTAAATTTGGCTCGTAGGCAAAATCAACCCCGCCTGCAATCCATTCCACACCGCCGTCGTCACCAATTGCGACCGCTCAGAAACGATCGATAGCACCTCCAAATCGAATCTAGCCCCAATACAGGCGGCTAATTTCAGTACATCCTGAGTTGCCAGCGGCAATTTCTGGATCTGAATGGCGATAAATTCCACCACATCATCAGTAATTGCCAAAGATTGGATCATTACAATGTCACATTCCCAATAGCCATCAGGATTAAACCTAATCTCGCCATCGCCATGTAATGCCTTGAGAAACTGGGTGACGAATAACGGATTACCATGAGCTTTGAGATCGATCGATTCCGTCAGCGGTTTGGCTCGATCAATATTGCAGTGCAAAGTATCCGCCACCAGTCTATTGGTATCTGCAAAAGTCAGCGGTGCTAAGGTAATTTTATTCACAACTGATTTTGATTGGCGCAATTGATCCAGCATCAAAATCAACGGGTGATTTGGTGACACCTCATTATCTCGATATGCACCCAGTAGTAACAAATAGCCCTTGCTCTGCATCAACAGTTTGATCGATTGGAGCGAAGCCGAATCAGCCCATTGCAAATCATCCAGAAACATCACTAGGGGATGTTCTGCGGTGGTAAATACCTCAATTAACCTTTGAAATAAATAGTTAAATCGATTTTGGGCGGCTGTGCCTAATAGTTCCGCAACGGGTGGCTGAGAACCAATAATTCTTGCTAATTCAGGAATTGCTTCAATTAAAACCTGACCATTTTCACCCACTGCTGCCAAAATTTGGCGATGCCAACTAGCTAACTGGAGATCGGTTTCACTCAATAATTGACCGATCAAATCTCGAAAAGCTTGAATAAAAGCACTAAACGGAATATTGCGATTAAATTGGTCAAATTTACCTTTAATAAAGTAGCCACGTTGCCTAACGATCGGCTGATGAATTTCATTGATCACCGCCGTTTTACCAATCCCCGAACATCCGACGACTAGCAACAATTCACTGCGCCCAGTAACAACTCGTTCCTCCGATGGAGACGCTACGCGAACAAAAGCATCAAGTAAAATCTGCACCTCTTGTTCGCGCCCGTAGAGCCGTTCGGGAATCAAAAATCTATTACTAATATCTCTTTGCGCTAAGGCAAATTCAGTGACTAGATCCGTGCCCTGATATTGGCGCAAGCACTGTTCTAAATCATATTTAACTCCCAGAGCTGTTTGATAGCGATCCTCAACATTTTTCGCCATTAATTTGGCGACTATTTGGGATAAAGCTAGAGGAATATCTAAATTAACTAGATGAATTGGAGTGGCTACTTGAGCCAAATGACAATGAATTAGGGCGATCGGATCTTCAGTTACAAACGGCAATCTACCTGTCAGCAGTTCATATAAAGTAACTCCCAACGCATAAAAATCAGTCCGATAATCGATGCCGCGATTCATCCGCCCTGTCTGCTCTGGCGATAAATACGCGAGAGTCCCTTCGATCCAATTGGGATCGACAATTTCCTGAGTTTCGCGCAGCAGTAAAGAAGCAATTCTCAAATTAATCAGCTTCACCTGCTTAGTCACAGGATGAATCAAAATATTTGCAGGTTTGATATCCTTATGAATAATTCGTTGCTGTCCCAAAGCATGTAAAGTATCCGCAAGCTGAATCCCAATCCCGAAAACATCCGCTATTGATAAGCCATTTATCCCCACTAACGAAACCCCGCCAAAGTCTTCCAGCACTAATGCATAGCCCCGCTCGTGCTCCTCTAAGCTGTAGTGGCGAACAACACCAGCTAAATCCAAATTTCTGGCAATCCTATACTGATGGAGAAATTCAAGCAAGTCTCGATCGCTAGGGTACAGCGATGACAGCACTGTGAGCATGACAAATGGAGACTTTTCACCTAATTGACTATCTGTGCGTTCGGCACGATAGACGATCGTTTTAGGATCGCGGTAAAGTTCCTCAATGATCCGGTAGCCAGAAAGCTGAAAATTAAAGCTGCTTGTCGTCATAGTTTGCGATCTTGCCTAGTTCCTGAGATTGTCCCTACCGCAGCAGGATCTCAGGATTGGTTCTTCACTTAATATGCCCGATTAGCTATCTATTATTACTTTTGTTGTCTAGCTTGAACTACGATTGTGTCGTCAAGAATGCCAATGTATAAAATGAATTGCCATTAAATTCAAATTCATCAATGATATCTAGCTGAAGTTTTCGAGTATGAGCCGCAAACGATCTCTCGTTGACTTTATTAATAAAAGTCACTCCAATGGGGAACTTCGGAGCAAAAGAGATTCGCATTAAATCAAATAATTCTGGAAAAACCTGACTACCTCGACTGGATCGATCGACACAAATTGGCCCATACTGAAAGCTATTATCAACAGCTAGTTGCTGACCCTGATAGCTCAATTGAGGTAGCCTATCGATCATCACCTTAAATATTGCCCACTGCGAGAAAAACTCCCAGTCACCTGCCAGTAAATAGCCAATAATTTGCTGCTCACTTGCGGCCACAAATACACCATTCTGGATCATCAATAGCTGTAATAAATCACCCGAAAAAGGCGTTGTCACAAAACCGCCGGGTAATTCTGTGGCTGCCAGATTCGCATAGAGATTACGCGCCTGAAGATCGAGAATACCTGTAAAATCTGACTCAGTAGCAGTTCTAATTATTGAAGACATTTACTAGGAAGTTGATAGGGGATAGAGTATGGTATTCAGCATGTTATCACGAGCAGAGATCCAACTGGTGGGCATTGCCCACCCTACACCTATCCAACTAATGTTTACGCATTTTTATCCAACAAATATTCACCTAGATTGATCGAAAATTCTAGATGGTGGGCATTGCCCGCCCTACACCTAAAGCCTAAAGCCCAAAGCCCAAAGCCTAATTCTTACTAATCTGCCGATTATTAATATAGTTATAAGTCAACTTTGATACTGCTTGGACAAAATCACGGGCACGACTATCGTTAAAAGAACGCTGGACAAAAATACCTGCCAAATAGAGTTTTCCATTTGGCATTTCAATAATCCCTGCATCACCAATTAGTCGCCCCAAAGTACCCGTCTTGTGAGCAATTGCCGCACCTTTGCCCAAACCTGCTGGTAATAATCTGCGGTTTTCAGTCTGATTGAGAATATCTAATACTTTGCTGCGACTAGATTCACTGATTAATTGACGTTTGGCAAGTAAAGCTGAGATCCTCACCAGATCTGCGGGACTGGTGGTATTTTTGCCTTTAAAATCTCCTAGTAGCCGATTAAGTACTGTCTTTCTTAATCCCCAACTTTTGAACCGACTATTAATAACTTGTCGTCCACCCAGTTTATCGATGATCATATTTGTCCCTGTATTATCGCTAATAGCGATCATCATCGTGGCTGTTTTTAGCACACTCAATTTTGCCCCGCGCCTGTATTGCAAATCGCCCGAACCACCAGTAATCAGATCTCGCCGCACCGTTAAGGTATCATCTAGCCGCACTTTGCCACTATCAACAGCTTGAAATAAAGCCATTAAAATTGGCAACTTAATCGTACTTGCCGCCGGAAAACTTTTCTCGCCATTAATATCTAAATAGTTCCCCGTATCCACTTCCATGAAAAACATTCCAGGGGAGAGATAGTCATACTTCGCCGCTAAGGTCTTGATCTGGCTCTTGAGCACGGTCATTTCCTGTCCAATGGGTACAACCCCAGCAAAGACAATTGGGGCGATCGGTACGGGTAATATGCTGCCTGTACTAGCTGTTGCCACACCGCGCTCGATCGATCTCAATTTAATCGACCACCGATTGGGGATATCGCTGCGAATGATAATATTCTGGGGGCTAACACCATAGCCAGGTGCGAGTTCTAGTACCAATCGAGTATTCCGCTCATCTGCTTGGGCAATTCGCACCTCTCGCACCGCTGCTCCAAATTTCTTGCGAATCGTTGCCTCCGTCATTTTTGTTCCAGGTAAGTCAACCACCAGACGGTAGGGACCATCAAGTAAAGTCGCCTTGGGCTGGACTCCGTTGTCAGTACCGAAGTTTAGTTGATTGCGGCTGGCATCAAATTCCCAACCAGTGAATTTACTAGCCGCGTGAGCTGGTGTAGCTAGTAGTAAGCACGCGCTGCTAATTAGTCCGGTGAGCAGGTAGTTTAGTTTCATCGTGTGAGGTAGAGCGGGATGTGGGGAGGATGGGCAGTGTGCGGAGTGTTGGAGACGGAGAGTAGTTATTGTTTAGTCTTGACTTTTTATGTTGCTGACGTAAGTATCGCAGTGCCAATTTTCACCCAGATGATGATTAACATTATTAGGTTCCACACGTCAATCGGATCGATCGAGCGACAATCATTCAATCGACTACGGGTCTTGAGTTTAAAGCCGATCGACAAAATTCATCATCCGAATCTGGCTCAATCACTTGTAAAATATCGTTAGGCATTGAAGCCGATCCTTAATTTTTCCAGAGTAGAGAACCATGACCCAGACGACCACCGAACTGGATTTTACAACCCTTGATGCTGAACTCAGCCAAAAAAGTCCTCAGGAAATTATCAAACGAGCATTGAGCCTGTTTGATAATATTTCCATCTCGTTCAGTGGAGCCGAGGATGTGGTGTTGATTGACATGGCACACAAAATCAATCCCAATGTCAAGGTCTTTAGTCTCGATACTGGTCGTCTCCATCCTGAAACTTATCAGTTTATCGACAGGGTTCGCAAGCACTATGGGATTTCGATCGATGTTGTCTATCCAGAAGCCGCTCCAGTCGAAGCTTTAGTCAAAGCTAAGGGTTTATTTAGCTTCTACGAAGATGGACATCAAGAGTGCTGCGGTGTCCGAAAAGTAGCCCCACTTCGGCGCAAATTAGCCACTCTCGATGCCTGGATCACTGGACAACGCAAGGATCAAAGCCCCTCTACTCGTGCGACGGTACCCGCGATTCAAGCCGATGCTGGTTTCTCCACCCCCGATCATGCCTTAGTCAAATTTAATCCCCTTGCGAACTGGTCATCCGCCGATGTCTGGGCATATATTCGCGCCCTCGAAGTGCCCTACAATTCTCTCCACGAGCGCGGATTTATCAGCATCGGTTGTGAACCATGCACCAAGTCCACTCTGCCCCAACAACACGAACGTGAAGGTCGCTGGTGGTGGGAGGAAGCCACTCAGAAGGAATGTGGATTGCATAAATAGGCTTTGTTGTACGTTCGCACATTAAATGTCGCTATTCGCAGATTAGTGTCGCAAAACATCTAAACGAGCATATTTTCTCGCAAATTTGCAATTTAACGACACTAATTTGTGAACTTGCTCCTATTCGCAAATTAGTGTCGTTTTTATGATGAGATAATAACGTGATGTTTTTATCCATCAATCCGATCTAGCAGCTAGTAACTTGCCCTAAAGTCTTGATCAACCTGGATCTTCAACCGATTTAATTTCCTTAACTTGGATATCAAAACCTCGATCCTGCATTCGATCTACCAATCCAGCCGCATCTTGCACCCAAAACTGTTTCCCAAACTGAACTAGCTGATAGCCATTTTCACCACGGACGATCGCATATACAGGTGTTTTCGTTTCTAAAGTATCCCCAGAATACTCTTCTAGCATTGTCTTGAGCTGTTGGGTTTGAATATCATCTGTTGCGATATTAACTGGTAGTTCGATTAAAACAAGGTGTTTCGGTTCAACTTCTAGATCTACTGGTTTGGCAACGAAAGTGTAATCTATCTCGATCGCTTCATCGACAATCATCTGGAGTTCATCGTCATCTTTTTTGCGACTGACTTTGCCGACCAAAATCACTGAAGTATTGCCAATCAGGGCATCTTTGTTTTTCTCATAAGCCTCTGGAAAAACTACCGCTTCGAGCTTACTACCAGCGAGATCAGTTAGTTTGAGAATTGCCATTGACTTATTCTCTTTCTTGGTCTGGACTACTTTCACTTCTGTCAGGAGCACCACGATTTTAACGTCTTTACAAGGCTTCTCAATCTCCACCAGTCTTTTAAAATCATGCTGTTGCAACCTGGCAATTCTTTCAGCATTTTTGAGTGGATGATCGGAGACATAGATACCCAGCAGTTCTTGCTCAAACTGGAGCCGCTCCTGGGATGAAAAGTCACTGACGATCGGCGATTTTGGCGTAGCTTCAAATCCACCTGTATCTGGCTTTGAATCACCTAATAAGTCGAATAGATTACCTTGTCCGATCGCTTTTTCTTTAGCCTTACTTTGCGACCACGGAATGATCACTTCGAGATCGTTAATTAGTTGGCGACGGTTGCGATCAATATTATCAAATGCCCCACATTGAATCAGTGATTCTAGTGTCCGCTTATTCACAGATTGCAAGCTAACTCGCTGACAAACATCCGCAAGCGACAAGAACTCACCGCCTTCTTCACGGGCAGTTAAGATATTCTCAATGGCTGCTTCACCCACGTTTCTAATTGCTGATAAACCAAATAAAATATTTAGCCGATTTGGTCGATTTGGATCGATCACTGGTCGAAATTTTACATACGATCGATTAATATCTGGTGGCTCAACTTTGATATCCAAAGTCTGCTCACAATTATTTAGATACCGCGTCATCTTATCTTGATCGCCACTATTAGCCGTCAAGAGTGCCGACATATATTCAGCGGGATAATTAGCCTTTAAAAAAGCGGTCTGATAAGTAACATAAGCGTAGGCAGTTGAGTGACTTTTATTAAAACAATATTCTGCGAACAAAACCATCTTATCAAACAGTGCATCGGCGATCGAATGTTCGACTCCTTTCTTAGCTGCACCATCGAGAAATTTCGTGCGCTGCTTATTCATTTCATCGGCTTTTTTCTTACCCATACAGCGGCGCAAAATATCTGCTTCACCCAGGGTGTATCCAGCTAGATCTTGAGCAATTTTCATAATCTGCTCTTGATAGACAATTACTCCATATGTTTCTTCTAAGATTGGCTGGAGAATTGGATGTTCATAGGTGATCTTTTCCCGTCCGTGCTTACGATCAATAAAGATCGGAATTAGTCCCGCATCGAGTGGCCCAGGGCGATATAATGCGAGAATTGACGATAGATCTTCGATACTCGACGGCTTCAGTCGTGCCACCACATCCAGCATCCCTGAAGACTCTAGTTGAAAGACCCCTTCTAAGTCTCCCGACTCAACTTGTTTATAAGTTTTCTCGACATTGGGCGGACGTTTTTTAACTGTTCCTTTATTTAAAATTTTGTAGGTGTGCCGCTCTTCACCAGTGATATCGTCAGGGTCAATTTTATCACCCTTAGTTTGCTCGATCGAATCGATCGCATTTTGAATGATGGTCAAGTTTCTCAATCCTAAAAAATCCATTTTCAATAGACCCATTGAATCGAGATCTTCCATATAATATTGGGTAATTACAGAACCGTCATTATTCCGCTGTAACGGTACAATTTCATCCAACGGTTGAGCTGAAATCACCACACCAGCCGCATGAACGCCGAAGGTTTTGTTTGTCCCTTCGATTCGCATCGCCATGTCAATCCATTGC
>JANNBD010000283.1:0-3784 GCA_031385105.1 Chamaesiphon sp. OTE_78_metabat_374 | reverse complement strand
ATACTGTCTACAATGGTGTCGCTCAAACTGGAGCTGAGTACATCCACCGACTAATCGAATTAGGTGTTTATAATTTCCGATTAGAGTTTGTGAATGAAACACCTGAAGAAGTGAGTCAAACGATCGGGTATTATCAACAGTTATTAGGCGGTCAAATTAGCGGTGCCGAGCTGTGGCAGGAGTTGAAATTGATTAATCAATTAGGTGTGACTCGTGGCTCATTAGGTGTTTAAGAATAGATTTTCTCAAAACTCAGCATCGCTAAGGCACTCCCACACAACATTCGATTTCTAGATAAACATGAGCACAAATACTGGTCAGATTCTCGATGGTAAAGCTTTGGCTCAGAAGATGCAGGACGCACTGCATCAGCGGATTAGTAAATTAGAACCCCAAATTGGTCGCCCGCCTGGATTGGCAGTATTGATGGTGGGGAATAATCCAGCGAGTGCTGCTTATGTCGGGGGTAAGGAGCGAGCCTGCGCCAAGGTGGGCGTGAGATCATTCGGGCAGCATTTTCCCGCTGATGTCAGCCAGGAAAAACTGACCGCAATCATCCATGAATTAAATGCTGACGATCGAGTCGATGGGATCTTGGTACAATTACCTCTGCCGGATGGGTTTGACTCAGTGGCACTCTTGCATGAGATTGCACCACATAAGGATGTAGATGGTCTACACGCCCTCAATTTGGGAAAATTGGTGCGCGGAGAGCCTGGGCTGCAAAGCTGCACTCCTGGGGGCGTAATGCGCTTGCTGGCGGAGTATCAGTTAGATATTCGTGGTAAACATGCTGTGGTAGTAGGACGAAGTATTTTAGTCGGTAAGCCGTTGGCTTTGATGTTACTAGCTGCGGATGCTACAGTAACGATCGCGCATTCGCGGACACCAGATATTGCGGCTGTCTGTAGGGAAGCTGATATCTTGGTGGCGGCGGTAGGGCGAACCCAGATGATTACAGCAGAAATGGTTAAGCCTGGGGCGGTGGTAATTGATGTGGGAATCAATCGGATTGAGGATCCCAGCACTGGGAAGTCGCGGTTAGTTGGAGATGTGGATTTTGACGCGGTGAAAGATGTGGCAAGTTGGATCACGCCTGTGCCTGGTGGGGTAGGGGCGATGACGGTGACGATGCTATTGGAGAATACGGTGTGGAGTTATGCCAATTCGCATGGTTTGACTTGAGTAATCTCTGCGGTTAGAAACCGCTGCTCATGATGCAAAGTCCGCCTTCTCCCTGCGGAGACGCTACGCGAACGCGGACTTCGCATCATGAGCCACGATTACCCTACGGGAAGGCTCCGCCAACAATCGTAGGCATTTTTATAGATAGCAATGTTAACTTATTAGCCAATTTTCTTGGCAATGACGGCATAAAAAGGATCGCCACCAGGGACACCAATCATGCGGAGAAAATCAGGTACTTGACTAACATGAATGATCGATTCGGGTTCGCTAAAACCTGGGACAGAGTGGAAATAACCCTTGACTAATTCTATTCGATCGACCTCACTGCCATCCCGCCAAGCCTCGATCGCTTTGTGATAAAACATCCGATTGGAGAAGCTAAAAATCGCAACTCCATCAGGCTTGAGAATCCGATAAACTTCTGCAAAAATTGCTTCGGGATATTGCAGATACTGGACAGAGACAGTATTTAGGACAGCATCGACGCTGGCATCGGCGAGGGGTATTTTCTGATCTTGATTGAGATTCTGAACGAAGTATTCATCTAGGCGAGGATTTTTGGCGAGTTCTTCACCATTCAAACCATGCCCGTAAATGTGCTCAAACTGGAGATCGTCGGGAAGATGAGATACCCAACTGCTCATCATGTCAAAAATCCGCGTATTCGGCGTAAGTCTGTCTTGATATAAATTGGTCAATCGATCGATAAAACCGCCATCGACATGGGTAACAAATCGAGGTACGTCATAAAACTCTCGATCATTACCAGTATCTAGTTTGCGGCGTTGTTGGGAGCTGAGAATCATGAGTTAGAACCATACCGATTAACACTCCAATTCTAACAATGATCTAAAACTTGATGCCCAGTTGACCATTGATGCCACGAATTGAGTGATAGCCAACGCCATAAAAAATATTGCCAGCGGGCGTAAAGTGAATGCCCCCAGAATAGGCGACACCTTTGTCGCCATAGAGTCCCAAGCCAGCATAGGGAGCTACAAATGGTAAACTAAAAAACTTGAGCGCGTCAACTCCGGTGACACCTTTTGGCCCAGTGCCGATTTCAGCCCCCAGATCGAAGAACCTGACTCCAGCACCATAGGTAACAGCACTATCTTTAGAACCTACTGTGACCCAAGGTTCAGGTACTAGTTGAGCGGATGCGGGAGTAACTTGGGTTGCCACGAGGATGGCGAAGATCGAACCACAGATTGATTTAAGTTGCATTGGTAGTGCCCTTTGAGATTCAGGTTGATAAAAAGTTGAAATTTAGACAGGTTGATAATTTTAATACGTCTAATCCCCTTCCAGACGATAGCCAGCCTTTGATTGTTTCTGGAGCTGGCTATGTTAAACCACAACAAGCCACGAGAAACCCGACTTTTCCGAAAAAGCGGCGTTTTTATTCGGGGGTTTCCCCCGAATAAAAAAACGACAAGACAGTCGGGTTTCTATCCTCACATTTAATCAATTCCAAATTTAACTGATACGACAGCGGTGATATCTTTCTCGATCGAACTGGTATCATAACTACCACCATTGCTGACAGTGGTGGAATTGCGGGGGGTAATTTGGAATACCCCAGTATCGGCACTCCGCACACTACCAACCTGATTGCCAGTGGTTTTGGCGATCGATTCGGCTCTAGCTTTGGCATCTTTGGTTGCTTCGGCGATCATCTCAATCCGTAGTTTGCTGAGTTCGTTGTAGAGATATTCTGGTGGCTCGGAAGTGAGCGGAATCCCTTCATTAATCAGTTCGGTAATTTGCTGTGATAGCTTGGAGTAACGATCGACTTGGTTCGATCGAATCTCTAGTCTTTGACTGAGCTTATATGCCAGGGTTTTACCTGTTTCTCGATTATTAATCACTTCTGGAACTGTGGTAGTTTCGAGGGAATTAAACGAGATTTCTGAATCGGGAATTTTCGCCTCTTTGAGATAGCGTTGGACTCTTTCCGTCCAGCCTTTTAATTCTTTGTAAGCTGCTGGAGCCGTTGGCTGTTGGCTAGAAACAGCCACGCGCCAAACGATATAGTCTGATTTGATTGGTCTTTTTGCCGAACCCGTAATCAACAATCCATCATCTACTCGTTTGATATTCCGAATTGCCCCCGCCCATAAAAATGAGCTGGCAATTAGAGCCGCCGATAACAAAGTCAAGCCAGCAAATAATTCAGGGAACCGAGAACCGACTCTAGTGCTTTCCATTGCTTGTGCCTCACACACACAAAATAAATTCTTTTGGGGGTAATGGACATCCATTTCCTGTAAATATAGCTACCATGTATCGATCGACTATTACGGAAAAGTGGTTTAGTGGTTTAGTTGATAGCTAAACTAAGTTGATACTCATAGAACGCCTGCGACTGAAGTCGCTGCTAATGTTGCCAAGTCCGCCTACGCGGACTAATAATCCAGTCCGAGTAGGGAGCGTCTGCCTTTGCAGCGCAGCGGTTTCTAACCGCTGAGGTTGTAGGTAGCAATTTGGATAGTCGATCGCTACTGAGCGGCGCAAATTATGACATCATTTATTTCCCCCAGTTTCCCAACCCCCAACTCCCAACTCCTAACTCCCCACCCTTGAGTATTGCCAC
>JANNBD010000273.1:0-4857 GCA_031385105.1 Chamaesiphon sp. OTE_78_metabat_374 | reverse complement strand
TTTTCTCAAAATTCTATTGAGGAATACAATTTGAATGTTGCTGATGGGTTATTATTTGAATGTTGCTGGTGGGTTAGGGCGGGTTTGTACGATAGTTATTTTCACAGCAAATATTTCTAGCATGAACCCGCCCCTACAGATCCTTGCAGGTTTAATCCCCAACCCGCGCAATCTTATCCCCAGAATGCGGCATCATCGCCACAATATAATTGGTGGTGATCTGACTGTGGGAAATCAAAATATTCGGTTGAATCCCCAGCCAAATAATTAACACCGCTAGCACGATTGCCGGAACACGTTCATAGCTAGCAACCTTTGGTAAATAAGTGTGATTCCGTTCTAACTTCCCAAATAAAACCCGATTGATCATGATGATGAAATAAACCGAGGTTAAACCCGTACTCGCCAGACATATTAATGTCGCAATCGGGAACGCAGTGTAGCTACCTTGGAAAGATAGAAACTCGCCAATAAAACCAACCATTCCAGGTATTCCGGCACTCGCCATCGTTGCCAAAATCAACATCACACCGACGAATGGTAAACCGCGTTGGGGATTGAGCAACCCGTGCAGCTCCTTCAATTCTCGCGTACCAGTTTTGGCTTCGATAATTCCAACTAAATTGAATAGTAGGGCGAGGATCAAGCCATGCGCCACCATCTGACAAACCGCACCTAGAATACTCAACTCTGTTCCCGCAGCAGTGGCGAGCAGAATATAACTCAAGTGGGCAACCGAACTATAGGCGATCGTTTTCTTGATATCAGTCTGCGCGATCGCAATCAAACTCCCGTATACTGCTGTAACCACGGCGATAATTGTCAACCACGGCGCGACGATGATCCACGCATCAGGGAACAAACCCAACCCAAAGCGGATTAAGCCATAAGCACCCAATTTAGAAACGATGCCACCTAATAACATCGAGACAGGTGTAGATGCCTCAATATAAGCATCGGGTAGCCAGGTATGGAAAGGCACTAACGGCATTTTAATGCCAAAACCGAGCAGAATCACGCACAAGAATAAGAGTTGAAGATTGGCAGGTAGATGGGTTGCAGCCAGAGATTCATAATTAAAATTCCCAGTCTTGCTAAACCATGCCCAACTCAAGAAACCTGCGAGTAAAATTATCCCCGATAGAGCCTGATAAATCAGAAACTTAGTTGCTGCATAACCACGTTTTTCGCCGCCCCAGATGGCGATTAATAAATAGAGCGGAATTAACTCTAATTCATAGAAGAGGAAAAATAATAGTAAGTTCTGAGCTAAGAATGCTCCAGTAATTGCCGTGCTAACTAACAACATCAGCGCGTAAAACAATCGCCCGCGCATCACTTCGGTATTAGTCGCCACAATTGCTAGTAAAATCAGCAGGGCATTCAGAATTACTAAAGGCAATGATAACCCATCTACACCTAGTTGATAGTCTAATCCTAATGGCTCAATCCAAGTTATTTTCTCGACAAACTGTAAGCCTGGATCTTGATAATTGAAGGTGGCTGAAATCGCGATCGATATCGCCAATGTTAGACCAGAAACTGCTAGAGCAATTGTCCGACTAAATCCAGGGATGATTCCAATTAATATTGCCCCCAGCACTGGCAACCAAATTATAGCACTCAACATAGTTTTAAATTACCTCGATCAATATTAAATACTAATTTAAAAAAATTCAGTTACCCATGATTAACTCATTCGATCAGACAAATAAGCCTAACAGTAAACCAAGCAACACAATTCCAGAAAACCCTAATAGTATATAGAGCTGTGATTGACCAGAAGTACTGTATTTGAGAGCCTGTCCACTAAATAGTGTCCCAAATCCGACAAAGTTCACAAAACCATCAACAATATATCGATCGATCCAATTAATTACTTTCGCACTAGTAGCTACTAATAAGACGATTGTCAATTGATAAAATCGTTGAACGTACAAGTCATTGGCAAAGAAATCTTGGACAACTGGTAAAGGTAACTTAATCGGCTTAGGAATAGCATCAACCGAATAAATTAAGCCGCTGGTAACAATTCCTGAAATACTCGACCAAATCAATAGCGTTGCGAACATCCCATTTACTTCACCCCAACTTGGAATCATCCCCAAATCTCGTAAAATAATCGGTAGATGACAGACAAAGATCGCGGTAGAAATTACTGGTAAAGTAATCAACCAGAACGGTTCCACTGTCCGCTCAGTCATCGGTTGAACTTTGCCCAAAAAGATCAGACAAAATAATCTAGTCAAACTAAAAGCAGTCAGAGTATTAACAATTAAAATTACGCCAACTAGCCAAGGTTGCTCTGTCCACAAGCCATCAATCAGTTGTAGAAATCCCCAAAATCCACCTAGCGGCGGCATTGCAATAAAGGAACTAATCGCAATCAATAGTGCAAAAGCTGTAAATGGACGGCGAGAGAACAATCCACCCAGTTGAGTCAAGTCCTGACTTACATTTGTCCAAATAATTGAACCGATACTCATGTACAGCAATGCCATGCCAAACGATTCATTAAATAAAATGAATCGAGCTGAATCTAAATTTTGTGTGCCTACAGCAATAAATACCAAGCCGATGTAAGCACTTAACGCATAAGAAAGCACCCGCTTCATATCAACTTGGGCAATCGAAATTAGTGAGCAACTAATTGCCGTAGTTACGCCCAAAATTGTTAGGGTATTCAGCAGCATCGAAGATAGGGAAACTACTGGAGCAAGTTTGATCAATACAAACGCCCCTGCACCAACAACTACCGCATTCCGCAATACCGTTGCTGGAAGTGGTGCCTCCATCGCTTCGTCCAGCCAAAGCTGAAAGGGAATCTGAGCGCATTTACCCAACGGACCAGCACTGAGCGACAAACCTAATAGCAAAGCCACTCCAGGTTCAAGTTGGGCTGTTTGTGCCCATGTTGCCAACTCGGTAAAATTCCACGTTCCGGCTAGTGGGTAGATGGCAAATACCCCCATCAGCAGGATAATATCGCCCACCCGCTTTGTCCAAAAGGCATCTCTAGCACCAGTAATTACTAGCGGTTGAGCATACCAAAACCCAACTAATAAGTAAGTTGCCAGAGTTAGTAATTCGAGGAAAACGTAACTAAAAAACAGAGAATTGGATAGTACTAGTCCGCAAATCCCCGCTCCAAAACAATTCATCAGTGAGAAGAATCGCGCCCAGCCCCAATCCATCTCCAGATAGCCCACTGCATAGATTTGGGAAATTAGATTGATCCCCGTCACTACCGCCGTAGCTGTGAGGCTAACCGTCGAAATCTCGATCGGAAAGTTGATGTCTAAAGTGCTAGTATTCAGCCAATCATAACTGATTTCTTGAACAGGTAAATCCCAGCCTGCTGATAATGCTAAGATAGCGTGAGTAAAGGCGACTCCTGCCATCAGAATATTGATATAACCTGCTGGTCTGGTGCCCAATTCCCCAGACCAGCCTAGTGACCAGGGGCTAGCCAACAGCACTCCAATCAGAGGGTAGCAGGGAACCAACCATATGGCTTGTATTACGAAGTTGTACATAGAGTTTAACCTATAAAATAATAATTTAATCTAGCTATGGCTCTATGTATGAGAATAAACCAAAAATTCGTAAAAAGATAGGTCAATCATAGAGAAAAATCTTATGTTTGCCCTATTTTTTTCTGATAGATTTGATCAATAGGTATTTAGTAATAATTAATATAGATTGAGATCTATAGCTCGTAAAAGTAAATCTACTCTTTGTTCAGTGTCAATGTTCTATACTGTAATGCCAAAGAATAGAGTCTTGACGAAATAAATGATAACGATCTTTGGTACGTGGCTAGTTGGAATTTTGCTACTAGTGGGTCTATTCTTGAGTGTTTGGATTGTGCTACCTGCGCCGATCTTCTCATTACTTCCTTTGAGTGTTGGCGTGCCAGAAATTAGTCCTGGGCTGATTCTTTTCAATGCTGTTGCCCTACTTTCAGCCTCGTTGCTCCGCTGGATTAAAGATATTTGGACTCCCCGATTATTTGCCTTAATTTTATGCTTGAGTTGTTTGGCATTGGGGCTAAGTGCTTCACCGTTAGTGCAATTTTCTTCGGCACAAAGACAAGCAGAACGATCGATTGTTGCTAGTTTGGGCACAAATTATCAGATCGATCTACCACTAGCACTTACAGCTAGAATGAGGTCACAACCATTAGTTATTTCAGATATCTGGAGTGGCATTTCTGGTCCAAAAGTAAGGATCGATCGAGATATCCGCTTTGCCAGCCCCGATGGTGTTCCTCTTACTCTAAATATTTATCGACCGACTCAAGCTGGCACCTATCCAGCAATTGTATCGATTTACGGTGGTGCATGGCAACGGGGTAGTCCCGATAGTGACGACACTTTCAATCGATATATTGCTGCTCAAGGTTATGTTGTCTGGGCAATTTCTTATCGTCATGCCCCAGCCTATTATTTCCCAACTCAAATTGATGATGTTCGACTGTCACTAGCATACATCAAGCAACATGCGATCGAGTATGAAACTGATCTCGATCGAGTTGCCCTAATTGGACGCTCTGCTGGTGCCCAATTAGCTATGTTAGCAGCATACCAAGATCCACCATTTCCGATTAAAGCCGTTGTAAATTACTATGGCCCTGTCAATCTAACTGCGGGTTACGATGATGTACCAACACCAGATCCGATCGAATCTAAAGTGACGCTGCGAAAGTTTTTAGGTGGCTCTCCAACAGATTTTCCCACGCTATATTACCAAGCTTCACCCTTGAACAGGTAAATCCCAGCCTGCTGATAATGCTAAAAACCGCTCGGTGTAATAGAGCGCGAGTTGATTGCTGATCCCTGAAAATACGGCATCAAA
>JANNBD010000240.1:0-5865 GCA_031385105.1 Chamaesiphon sp. OTE_78_metabat_374 | reverse complement strand
CCCCCGAATAAAAAAACGACAAGACAGAGGGGCTGGGGGTGAGGGCAAGCTAATGTCGCACTCCGCCAGAGTTTCCGAATTAGTCTTTGCTGCTCATTTAACAGCAACTCGTTGCTCTAAACTTGCCTGCAACATCGGTGTCTTACTTACCGAGTCATTAGCAATCGTAAACAATGGATTCGAGAGAATACCTGCTAAAGTCGTCGCTACCAAAGTCAGCAAGGTAGCTACCTGTAGAGAGCGCATTCCTGGTAGATTCCAATTTGTCACAGGGTAATTTTTGACCACATCAGACATTTCTTGGGGTTCTTTGACTACCATCATCTTGACGACACGGAGGTAGTAATAAATCGATACAACGCTGGTAACTAGAGCGAGTAATACCAACCCATAAGCACCAGCTTTCCAGCCAGCCCAGAAGATGTAGATTTTACCAAAGAAGCCAGCTAGGGGTGGGATTCCACCTAGTGAGAGGAGACAAATACTTAGCGCAAGCGTGAGGAAGGGATCCTTTTGATATAAACCAGCATAGTCGCTAATTCGATCGGTACCTGTCCGCAGTGCGAAGAGAATTACGCAGGTAAAGGCTCCCAAGTTCATAAACAGATAGACAAACAGGTAAAACACCATACTGGCATAACCAGTTTCAGTGCCGATTACCATCCCAATCATTACAAATCCAGCTTGCGCGATCGAAGAATATGCTAGCATCCGCTTCATACTCGTCTGCGCCAGAGCCACGATATTGCCCAGCACCATACTCAAAACTGCCAGGGCGGTGAAGACAAAGTGCCACTCGGCGATTACCTGTGGGAAAGCTGTAACTAGTAAGCGAATCGCCATCGCAAATCCCGCCGCTTTGGAACCGACAGACAAGAATGCAACTACCGGAGTTGGTGAACCTTCATAAACATCAGGAGTCCATTGGTGAAAAGGCACTGCTGAGATTTTGAACGCAATCCCCGCAATTACAAATACCAGCGAGACAATCAAGCCCAAGGATAAATTACCACTAGAACTAGCAATCCCCGCAGCGATTTCTGGCAATGTGGTTTCGCCACCAGACAATCCATATAGGAGCGAAATCCCATACAGAAATACCGCCGAACTCGACGCGCCGATTAGTAGATACTTGAGGGCTGCTTCATTCGATCGAGGATCCCGTTTCATGTATCCAGTCATCAGGTAGGATGAGATACTCAGAGTTTCCAGCGACACAAAAATCGTCACCAGTTCAGTCGCCCCAGACAGCAGCATTCCGCCCAAAGTAGCCGTCAGCAGAATCATCACAAACTCAGCCAAAGCCGTGCCCGTCTGCTCGACATAGCTAACCGACATCAAAATCGTCACCGCCGCAGCAAGGACAATAATTCCCCTAAACACCACACTCAAAGGATCGCTACTGAACGCCCCAAAAAATGATACGGGATTGGGATTATCCCACTGTACTACCAGGGCTGCGATCGAAACTAAAAGTCCACCTACCGCGATGTAACAAAGATTTCGCGCACCATTGCGCCCCACAATCAAATCGCCAATCAGCACAGTGAGCAAAGTGATCACCACGATTCCCTCTGGTAGAATCGCCCCAGCATTTAGCTGAGTAACTAAATTATTAAAATCCATAAGTATTTTTATATTTAAGAACCGATCGTCACTCAGTACGCTTCCGATTTTACCGTAATGCCGTTACCGGAGAGTTCAGATCGGTTATGAATTAACATTTTTGCAACCCAAATATTTCCCAGTCCCCTACTCCCTAACTGGTAACGCACAACAATTAATATCATCCAAACAAACCTTGCCCCATTGCAGTGCCCAGCGAACCAGCGTCACCCGATTGTCCACACCTTCCCCAGCCTTCTTAAGAATATTGCTGACATGGTTGTCTACAGTTCGCTTGCTAATGGCTAATCGATCGGCAATTTCCTCATTAGTCAATCCAGTAGTTACCAGTTCGATTATTTCTATTTCTCGATCGGATAATGTAGCAGGTGTCTGAAGCTTATCATCATTGGTCATCATCACTGCCTTAACTTAGTACTTATACTTATTTAGAGTCCGATCTTTACTTAACCTAAGTTGCTACCCATAACTCCAGCGGTTAAAACTGCTGTCTTGTCGTTTTTTTATTCGGGGGGAACCCCCGAATAAAAACGCCGCTGCTCGTGATGCGAAGTCCGCCAGCGCGGTCTAGTAAATTTAGTCCGCGCAGGCGGTCTTTGCAACATTAGCCACGATTTCAATAGTAGGCGTTCTATGGGGTAGCAACTTTGGTTACTTATGCGATTCTCCAGTGGAGAGGCTACACCAACGATTCTAATCCCTTTCTCTGTTAGACTGCCACGAACTGCAACACTCACTACCAGTCCTAAACCTTGGAATAGCTTGTCATCACCCGTCCACAGCAACGTAACTTGGCATAATACCCAGAACTAACCAGATCCGCCGTCCCATCACTCAAAACATCAATCCCAATCCCATTTCGCCCCATCTGAATCCCTGAACTATGAATGTACCGCAAGTCGCCCAAATGCAACGCAACATGATCGGTTTTTTCGGGCGTACCAAAGAAAATCAGATCTCCAGGCAACATCTCTTCAACTGAAACATGCCGCGTAAAAGCCTCCTGCTGATAAGAATCACGCGGTAGCCAGATCCCTTGCGACTGGAACGCCGCCTGCATCAAACCCGAACAATCGTAGTCAGGTGCCACAGTCCCGCCCCACAAGTACTGATTGGGCACTTTCATCGCCGCCTGTGCAAAAGCAATAATTTCAGGGATTCTAGCCGCAATTGCCGCCCGATCTACCTGTACTGGCTGATAAGTATCTGTTATCAATTCTAGTTGCTCCAAATCCGCTAGCTCCAACCAAGCCGGATAATCATCCTCACACAACCGTACCCGCAACGCATCCCCGTCAGGAGTCAGCGATTCAAGCCGCAGATGTCGATCTGCTGCCGCTTGAGTCGCCAATCCAGCACAAAGCGGGGAACTGTAGAGATCTAGATTAACTCGACACCGATATTCACTAGCAAGAGACAAGTCGATCATTTTAAGTCTTGATACTGGATATTACTGACCAAAGATTGTACAAGATTATCCGAGAATTTACCGATCTAAATTTTAACGATCGATATATCTATATATCTATTCCGTGTAAACACTGAGTGATAAGAGTCACCTTAATTCCAAAATTAAAATATTAAAGTTGAAGTCACACCACACCTGTATGTATCGATCGACTCACCTCTATAACTCAATGTTTTACTAGGCTCCTACTCCTTATTTTTGAGGAAAATGATCGATCGGTAATTTCGCTGCTCGATCTGGGAATACTAATAATGCTGGCAGTTATAGAGTGCTCGATCGATATTTCGACTCGGCAGCTCCCACAACATCAGCACAAACGACAACCCCGATTTTTATCTTCATTTGAGGAGTCATTGACTGTGACGATCCGACCACCAAAATATAACTCTCAAGGTTTCACCTTGATTGAAATGATTGTAACTGTGATGGTTGCTGGCATCATTATGGCAATGGCAACACCGTCTTTGATGTCATTGAACAAACCACTCCGCGACGGATCTTTACAGTTCAAGAGTCAACTGAGCTTGATTCGATCGAAAGCAATTTCTAGTAGTAAAGCCTATCGGATCCGACCTAAGTTTACAGACCTGAATGATTATCCAGATAAGGTAGCTCGAAATTTTGTGGTCGAATATGCAAGTAATTGTAAAGTCACAGCTACAGGTGGTACCGATGGATGGCAAATGGCATCACAATTCGACCTCGACTTACCACCGAATATCGGAATTCCCTCTGCTTACACTGGATTGCCTACTGTAGTTACTGCTCCGACAAATCCCCTGGATTGGAGTATTGGCGGAACCCAAAATGGCAAAGGTATTTGTTTTGATAATAGAGGACTAGCTGACGATCTCACAACTAAAATAATTCTCAAGGATTTCCAAGGATTTAACAAAGCAAAGATAGTAGTTTTTGACATCACAAAGGTAGGGAATATTGACGTGAATACATATACTGAAAGTCCACCGTCTACTTTCACTATGACAGGTAGCTCAGGCAATCCTGAGTTTTAATGATCGACACAACAAGAACGACTTCATTAAACATAAATTTTTTAACTAAAATTCCTTTTGAATAAATATAGAATCGCAGCAGTTATGAATCTAAAATTATATCGAGGTATAACCTTGGTCAAACCTCAGCCATCAGAACAAGGATTTAGCTTGGTCGAGACAATGATTGCGCTAACAACATTAGGTGTTTGTCTTGCCTATGCGATGCCACTGTTTCTATATGCCAAGATCAATAACTCTAAGAGTGAGATTCGGACTGGTGCTCTGATTGTATCTCAGCGAGTGTTTGACAACATTCGATCGAAATCATTTAAGAGTATGCCTCTGAATGATGGCGGTATTTCTGGTGGAAATGCTGCTGTTGCCGCCGTCGCTGCATATGGTACTACTCCAGCAAGTCCTGCAATCCCAGCGAATCCTGAAACAATCACTGATCCTTTAATTAATAAGGCGATGGGACGACAATATCAAACGAAAGTTACTTACTGTGAAGGTTATACTAGCGACGCAACAATTTGTACTGATAAATATCGAAAATTCAAAGTGGAGGTAAGTTTCAATGGTTCCAAAGTATACGATCTTGAAGGTAATTATACAGAATTTCAGTAGGGTAAATAAAACTAGCAAAGGGTTTACCTTAATAGAATTAATTGTTGGTCTGTCAATCATGCTAATTGTTGGCGGGTTGGCGATGGATGCTTTAATTCAAGCTAGTATTAGTTTTAATAAAGATAAAAAAAATATTGATTCTAGCCAAAGTATGTCTGCAATTCTAGAGATCATCGGCAGTGACATCAAACAGTCCGGTGAAAATATCAATGATGCTAGTTTTCCCGTAATTAAAATAGAGAAAATACCTACTGGTACCGCGAATATGCCAGGATCTTCTAGGATTACGATTCGTAGAGCACTAACAACTCCGTTAACTTTGTGCGAACCAATTACTCCAGCAGATACAAAGACAACATTAACAGTCACTGATGACTTATTGCCAGAGGCAAATTGTAAAATAGGCACGCCAGTAACAGTCGGGACTATCATCAGACCTACCACCGTAAAAGAAGCGCGTAATAAGCGTTGTCAGCTTGATAATGTGAATGGAGACTATACCACACCTACAACATCAGACTTTTGCGAAACAACGAAACCCTCTGATCCAGACGATGACAAAGAGAGAGTTTTAGCGGTCATATCTGACAAAGCAGGAAACATGCGAACATTTCAGTATGTAGATGATACCTCTGCTGAAGATAATTCCGGTAATCCGACTGTCTCAGGTAATAGGTATAAAATTAGCATTTCAGGATTATCTGCAAGTACTGCCACTTACGATATTGGTGATCCTATCTATCTGATTGAGGAGCGAGTTTACAGCTTAGATGAGGATGGTAACTTCATGTTGCAGATAGATGGCGGAACTCCCAGCAAGCTAATGAAAAAAATTCAGAAATTTAATGTTTCTGCTAGAGTTTACGGCGACAAAGAAACGAGAGAACCCGATGCTATCGATCCAGCTACACCTGCTGTCAAACCAAATTTGCTACCAAAGGCACGACGATGTGACCTAGCTATTTCAAACTACATTTGTGAGTTCAACACTAGTGTTGTTGATGATTGGAAGACACTTCAAGGAATCAAGGTGGACTTACAGGCAAAATATGATGGTACGGGACAATCTGCAACAGCTACCCCCGCCGAGCTTGAGAAACTATCTGCTGTAGCGGAATTTTTCCCACGGAATGTGCTGTCGAAGTAAGT